>CANGUJ010000032.1 GCA_947456845.1 Burkholderiales bacterium
AGCAATCTTCCGCCTCACACGAAGTGGCGTCGAACATGGAGAAGATCTCGGCCGCGATCGACCGCGCCAATCACGGCTTGTCCGCCGTGGGCGGCACCTCCTCGCGCCTGAAGGGGACGGCGGGCGAATTGCGCGAACTGGTACGCCACCTCGAGGCCTCGCTCAAGTGAGCCGGCGGGGCGGCCAGGCGGGCGGTCACGCGGCCTTCTTGTGCTCCGGTTTGATGGTCCAGAGGAACGCCCGACGGTAGCGGGTGGGCACGTCGAAGACGCGGTCCGGCACCCAGTCGCCCATGTCGAAGGCGTTTGATACGACCCGCGCGCCTACCGCCAGTTCCTTCCATAGCTTGGGGCGAAGCCTCAGATTGAGTTCCGGCAGCAGGTAGAGGGTCACCACCGAGGCCGGTCCCATGTCGACGGTGAACAGGTCGCGGCCCTCGAAGCGCACGCGCGTGTCGACACGCTCGGCCAGCGCATTGGCGGTGGCCCACTCGAGCAGCTTGTAGTTGAGGTCGACGCCCACGCCCATGGCGCCGCGCCGCGCGGCAGCCACCACGAAGCGCCCGTCTCCGCAGCCCAGGTCGTACACCACATCTCTTGCGCCGACGTTGGCGGCCGCCACCAGGGTGTCGACCACCCCCAGCGGCGTGGGCTCATAGACCACGTCCGCGGTGCGCGGCGGCACGCATGGCGGCTGGGTGGCTTGCGCACCGGCGCGGCCGGCGGCCAGGGCCGCCAGCGGCGCGGCGGCGGCAATGAAGGTGCGGCGTTTCACGGAGGCATGCATGGAATGGGTGGCGCCTAGGTCGCGGTCTTGTCTTCGGGCTTGACGGTATAGAGGTAGGCATTCAGGTAGCGGGTCGGCACGTCGATTACCCGGTCCGGCTTCCAGCCCGGCACCTCGAAGCCGTTGGCGACCACCCGCGCACCCACCTTCAGCTCGCGGAAGAGCTTGGGCCGCAGCCGGCGATTCATCTCCGGCAGAATGTACAGGGCGATCACGCTGGCGGCGGAGAGATCGGTCAGGAACAGGTCCTGATTCCAGATCTTCACCCGTTCGCCGACCCGCTCCGCCAGCACGTTGGCCTGCGCCCATTCGACCAGATGCGGGTCGATCTCGATGCCGACGCCGCTGGCGCCGCGCCGGGCCGCGGCCACGACGATGCGTCCATCGCCGCATCCCAGGTCGTAGACGACGTCGCCGGTCCCGACCCGCGCCAGGTCGAGCATGGTTTCCACCACGCCGCGCGGGGTGGGCTCGTAGACGACGTCGGCCGTGCGGATATACGCGCACGGCGGCAGGTCGGTGGACTGCGCGGCGGCGGTGCCGGCGAAACCCAGGCCGGATGCTGCGACGAACTGGCGACGGTTCATGGCAAGGCTCGCGTGGAAGAACCATGAATTACAGCATGCGGCACCCCGCAGCGCCAGCGTAAAATGCGGACGCATGCATCGCATCGTCCTTTCAACCCTCAACGCGCGCTATTCGCACGCGTCGCTCGGCTTGCGCTGCCTGCGCGCCAACATGGGCGAACTGCGCGACCACACGCATATCCTCGAGATGGTCACCGGCGTGAGGACCGAGTCGGCCGTGGAACGTCTGCTCGCGCTGCAGCCGGCCGTCATCGGCTTCGGCGTCTACATCTGGAATGTCGAGGACATCACGCGCATCGTCGCGATGCTCAAGACGTTGGCCCCGGAGATCGTGGTGGTGCTGGGCGGGCCGGAGGTGAGTTTCGAGACCGCAAACCAGCGCATCTGCGCATTGGCCGACTACGTCGTGACCGGCTGGGGCGAGGTGACCTTCGCGGCGCTCGTCCGGCAGATTCTGGACGGCCCCGGACCGCTGATGAAGGTGCATGCCGGGGTGCAGCCGCCCCTGCGCGATCTGGCGCTGCCCTATGGCGAGTACGGCGACGAAGACATCGCCAGGCGCCACCTTTATGTCGAGGCCTCCCGCGGCTGCCCGTTCAAGTGCGAGTTCTGCCTGTCTGCGCTCGACAAGACCGCGTGGCCGTTCGACCTGGCGCGCTTTCTCGGCGCGATGGAGGCCCTGTGGAATCGCGGCGCGCGGGCTTTCAGGTTCGTTGACCGCACCTTCAATCTCAATGTCGCGACCAGCCTTTCGATCCTCGAGTTCTTTCTGGCGCGCCTCGAGGCCGACCCGACCGACCCGTGCTTCGTGCATTTCGAGGTGGTCCCCGACCATCTCCCAGATGCGCTCAAGGACGCCATCCGCCGTTTCCCGCCGGGATCACTGCAACTGGAACTCGGCATACAAAGCTTCAATCCCGAGGTGCAGAAGCGGGTCTCGCGCCGCCAGGACAACGAGCGGGCCTGCGCGAACCTGGGCTGGCTGCGCCGGGAGTCCGGAGCGCACCTGCATGTCGACCTGATCGCCGGCCTGCCGGGCGAGACCCTCGAGAGCTTTGCCGCCGGATTCGACCGGCTCATCTCGCTTCGGCCGCACGAGATCCAGTTCGGCATCCTCAAGCGCCTGCGCGGCACCCCGATCATCCGCCATACCGAGGCGCACCGGATGCGCTACAACCCCGACCCGCCCTATAACATCCTGGCAACCGACGTGATCGATTTTTCGACCATGCAGCGGCTGGCGCGCTTCGCGCGCTACTGGGACATGGTGGCCAATTCGGGGCGCTTCCAGGACACTTTGCCGATGCTGCTGTCGACCGATGCCGACGGGTCGCCCTTCGCCGGCTTCATGGCGCTGTCGGACTGGCTCTACATGACGGCGGGCCAGACCCATCAAGTGGCGATGGAGCGCCTGTTCGACCTGCTGCACACCTATCTCCTGGGGCCGTGCGCGCTGGAGCGCGCAACGGTGGAGGCGGCGCTTTCCGCCGACTATGCGCGCAGCGGCGGACGCGGCAAGCCGGCGTTCATCGACAGGATCCCGCCTGAGAGCGGCGGACGCCGCGGCGCCGGTCGCGCGGTGGGCGTGCGCACCCCCGCGCGGCAGGCCCGTCATCTCGCGGCGTGAGTCGCTGAAGGCGGCGGCCAGGCATGCTTGTTTCCGTGTAACGAGTGAGTCTTTCGAGGGACACAACCATCATGAAATGCGTGATTGCAGGAGCGGGCGTGGCGGGTTGCATCGTCGCGCGCGCGTTGAGCCGGGTGCCGGGCATCGAGGTCATCTGCCTGGAGCAGGTCGAGGCCAGCGATCATTCGGAATCCGGTACGGGGCTCAATGTGGGCCCAAACGCGGTCAAGGCCCTGCTCCGGCACGACCCGCAGCTGCACGACGCGGTGCAGGCCAGGAGCCTGCCGTGGAAATCGTGGCGCATCTCCCTGACCGATGGCACCGAACTGTTCAACCTGCCGCTGATGCAGGTGGCCGACAATCTCGGCATCCGCATCCGCTGGTCCGAGTTGTATGCCGCCCTGCGCGGCGAAGCCCGCGGCCTGATCCGCTACGGCGCGAGGGTATCGTCGGTCGCCTACATGGCGGGCGACCCGGCGCGCCTGGCCGTCGATTACGTCCGGGACGGGGTTGCGTACCACGTCGAGGACGTCGACCTGCTGGTGGCCGGCGACGGGCGTTATTCCCTCACGCGCGAGCGGCTCGCCGGCACGCCCGTCATGCGCCAGCACGGCGTGGTGATCTACCGCCTGCTGGTACCGGATACCGCGGGCGGCCTGATCGACGACTATGAACAATGGTTCAACGGGCCCAACCGCCTGTTGGCGTTCCGCGTACCGGGTGAGGCGATCTACATCGCGGGCACCTTCCCGATCCCGCCTGGGGCCGAGGTGCCGCAGGCGGCCAAGAACGCCGACCACCTGCGCACCCTGTACACGCCTTCCGGAGGCATGCCTTCAGCGCAGTGCGCCTGGCTGATCGACCAGGTGTGCGGCAATGTGGCGTCGATTCACTGGGCGCGGCTGCAGGAATCGCCACCGCTCTACAGCGACGAGCGCGGGCATGTGCTCTACCTCGGGGATGCGGCGCACGGCATGGTGCCGACGCTGGGCCAGGGGGCGACCCAGGCCATCGAGGACGCCTGCGTGGCCGCCGACCTGCTGGTCAGGCATTGCGCGGGCGGCGGCGCCTCCGGCGCGGACATGCCCGCGGTGCTGCAGGAGTTCGTGCGCCTGCGCCAGGAGCGGGTGCGCTTCGTGATGGATTTTTCGCGCGAGGCCAGCGACACGCTCGAGGCGGGCGCCGATCCGGTGGCGGGCGCGCGGAAAAAGCTCGAGGCGCCCTTCCAGCAGAAGCTCGCGCGCCTGTACCGCGACGTCACCCGGGTCTGAGCGCACATGCGCGCCACCGTGCATCGCTTCACCATGCGCGACCCGGGCGACGTGTCGCAGCTGGCGGCGGCCATTCAAGGCGGCGAGGTCAATCCGGCGCACATCGTGGCCTGCATCGGCAAGACCGAGGGCAACGGCCTGGTCAACGACTACACGCGCGGCTTCCTGGTGCAATCCCTCAAGCTGCTGCTGGCCGAGGCGCTATGCACCACGCAGGACGCGGTCGCCCGGTCGGTGATTTTCATCTTCTCCGGCGGCACCGAGGGCGTGCTGACGCCGCACTACACGGTGTTTTGCGTCGACGGCGATGCGCCGGCGGCAGCGGGCGGCCCGAAGCGCCTGGCCATCGGCCGGGCCTTCACGCCGGTGCCGCTGCCGGAGGAGATCGGCACGCGCGCGCAGGTGAACATGGTGGCGGATGCCGTGCGGCGGGCGATGCGCGACGCCGGTATCGCCGATCCCGCCGATGTCCATTTCGTGCAGGTCAAGGGCGGTTGCGTCACCACCGATGCGGCGCAGACCGCGCTGGCGCGCGGCGCGAAGCTCGTCAGCGGCGATCCCAACAAGTCGATGGCCTTTAGCCGCGTGGCGGGTGCGTTCGGCGTGATGCAGGGGTTGGGCGAGATCGCGGCCGATGCGGTCGACGAGGCCGACTTCTTCGCGCGGCCCGAGATATGGAGCGGCCGCGCCAGCATCTCCTCGGGCATCGAGGTGGCGGAAAACGAGGTGGTGGTGTTCGGCAATGCCGCCGGCTGGTCCAGCGGGTTCGTCATCGCGCATCACACCATGGACGATGCGCTCGACATCAACGGCATCTATGCCTGCCTGGACGAACTCGGGATCGCCGCGCGCGGCGACAACCGTGCGTCCGGCATGGAGCGCATTGCCTGCGCCCTGGTGAAGTGCGAGCCGGATGCGCGTGGCCAGGTACGCGGCCGGCGCCACACCATGTGGCAGGACGGCGACATCAACGCGCAGCGCCACATCCGCGGCGCGGTCGGCGGCCTGGTGGCCGGGGTGCTGGGCGACACGCGCATCTTCGTTTCCGGGGGCGCCGAGCACCAGGGGCCGCCGGGCGGCGGCCTGATCGCCCTGATCGCCCGGACGGACTGAGCGGGCCGGCCGGCGGCGATTTGCGCGAAAATGCCGGGCCGGGCCGAGTGTGGACGTGTTCGTCGCATGCCCGGTTCCCGCCGATGATTCCCTTTCCCTCCAAGAGACAAACCGCATGCCGCACATTCCCGCTTCATCCGCCCTCAAAGACCTGCGCATCCTCGACCTCACGCGCGTGCGGGCCGGCCCCACTTGCGTAAAGCAGTTTGCCGACTTCGGCGCCGATGTCATCAAGATCGAGTCGCCGGAACCCGACACCATGAGCGGACCGCGGCACGGCTTCGACATGCAGAACCTGCATCGCAACAAGCGCTCGCTCACCCTCGACATGAAGGCGCCTGACGGCAGGGAAATCCTTTTCAAGCTGGTCAAGACGGCCGATGTGGTGGTGGAGAATTTCCGCCCCGACGTGAAGTTCCGCCTCGGCATCGACTACGAATCCCTGCGCGCGGTAAACAAGCGCATCATCCTCGCCTCGATTTCCGGCTTCGGCCAGGACGGGCCCTACGGCACCCGGCCGGGCTTCGACCAGATCGCGCAGGGCATGGGCGGTTTCATGTCGGTGACCGGCTTTCCCGGCGGCGGCCCGGTGCGCGCCGGCACGGCGATCGCCGACCTCTCCGGCGGCATGTTCGCCGCCCTCGGCATCTTCACCGCCCTGTGGGAGCGCCAGACATCGGGCGAAGGCCAGTGGGTGCAGTCAAGCCTGCTCATGTCGCAGATCGCGCTGATGGACTTCCAGGCGGCGCGCTACCTGATGAAGGGCGAAGTTCCCGGGCAGGCGGGCAACGACCATCCCACTTCCATGCCCACCTCGGCTTACAAGACCAAGGACGGCTACGTCAACATCGCCGCCTCCGGCCAGGTGATGTGGAAGCGCCTGTCGGAGGTGATGGGGCGTCCGGAACTGTTCAGCCAGGACGAGTTCAAGGATGAACCTTCGCGCTCGAAGAACCGCGTGGCGTTGAACGAGGAAATCACCAAGGCGACCGTCACCCGCGATACCGCCGAGTGGGTCGAAGTCCTGAACGAGGCCGGCGTGCCGTGCGGCCCGATCTACACCGTCGACCAGGTATTCGCCGATCCGCAGGTCAAGCACCTCGGTGCCGCCGCGCCGGTGCAGCACCCCGCACTGGGCGAGATCAGGATCGTCAACCAGGCGGTCAAGCTGTCACGCACGCCGGCGACGATGGCCCGCGCCACGCCGGAGCACAGCGAGCATACGGCGGAGATCTTGAAGGAGATCGGCTACAGCGACGCGCAGATCGAGGACCTGAAGGCGCGCAAGGTGGTTTGACGCGAGGCGGGTGCCGGCGTGGCGATGCCGGCCCCCCTCATGCCGTCAGGCGAAAAAGCCTGCCATCCACTCCCGGCAGGTCAGCGCAGGGTCTTCGCCTGCATCGATGGTGGCGCGCAGCCGCACCACCGCGGGCGCCAGTCCCGGGGCGTCACGTTCGGCCAGTTCGCCGATCTTGCGCAGCACACGATTGGCGTCCAGAGGCCGCGCCGGGCTGCCCAGCGCCGCTTCGCACTCGGCTGTGAGCGTGCTGCCATCCTCCAGTTCCAGCGTGACACGGGCCGGCCTATCGAGCGGCCAGGGTTTGACCATCGGCAACTGCGCCATGCGTATGCGCTTGCGCAATTCGATGATGGCCGCATCGCGCAAGCTCGGATCGAGAAAGTTGCCGGGCGCGGCGGCGCCGTGCGCGATGGTGGCGGCCAGCGCATGCTGGATCGAGAACTTCGCTCCCAGCGTGGTTTGCGGCGCAGGGTTGTCGAAGTTCATCGCCATGGCCGAGCCTTCCATGAGCACGCCTTTGACCTGGCCGCCCCCGCGCAGGTCGGGGCGTTCGGCAAACAAAGACTCGATGGCTTCCATCGCCGCGTGCGAGTGATGGCAGGCGCCGTAGAGCTTGTGGTAGCCGTCGCAGATCGTCCAGTCGCTGCCCAGGCCATCGGTCAGTTCGGCGGGCTTGGCCGGCGCGCCCAGGCCGCGCGTATACACGTCATACGGGCCCGCTGGCGTGCCGGCGATACCCAGGCGGGCCATGTCGCACGCGAACTGCCCCAGCCAGGCCCCGGCGGCGGGCCAGGCATTGCGCACCAGCGCGCCCTCGATCGGATGGCTGTAGGGGCCGGGGCTCACCATCGTGGCCGCCGCGGTCAGGGCGCGCAGCAGCCGGGCGGCGTCGTAGCCGCGCAGCAGGGCCAAACCCGCGGCCGCGCACACCACGTTGTAGACGCCGTGCGGATGCAGGCGCGGCAGGGTGCCGGGCCAGGCGCGCGCGAAGCGCGTGCCGATCTCGTAGGCGCCCACCACCGCGCGCAGGGTCTGGGCCATGGAAAGATTGCCGGCTTCGGCGGCGGCGAGGATCAACGGCTGGCTGAGCGCACCGGGATGCACGGCGGTGCGCGTGTAGCCATCGTCGAGTTCGTTCCAGGTGCCGGACAGGCCGTTGCCGACGGCGGCGTCGATCATGGCGACCTTCGGCGCACCGGCGCGCAGCAGCGTGGCCTGCGGAGCGGTCTTGTCGGCCATGAGTTGCTCGTGATAGGCGCGCAGTTCGGGCTCGTCGGCCGCTGACAGCGCGGCGGCGATGTTGTCACCCAGGATCAGCACGGCCTGCGCATGCACGCGCGCCGGAATGTTCTCGTAGGTGAGGCCGGCGGCCCAATCGCACAGCGCGCGCAGTCCGGCTTCGACCTGCGCCTTTGTCTCGGCTTCGTTGCCGGCTGGCGTCATGCGGGCGCTCCGGCCGGGGGTCGTCGAGGCCGCCGCGTCATGCCGCCGCCTTCGTCTTCGCCTGCTGGATCGCGCGCCATACCTTGTTTGGCGTGAACGGCATTTCCAGGCCGGTTACGCCGAAGGGCTCGAGCGCGTCGCGCATGGCGCTGGTGATCGAGGCCGGCGCGCCGATGGTGCCTGATTCGCCGCAGCCCTTCACGCCCAGCGGGTTGTGCGTGCAGGGCTGGCTTTCATCGGTTTCCGAAATGAAGCTGGGCAGAGTGTCGGCGCGCGGCAGGGTGTAGTCCATGAACGAGCCGGTGTAGAGCTGGCCGCTTTCGCGGTCGTAGACGGCCTCCTCGAACATCGCTTGTCCAATCCCCTGGGCGATGGCGCCGTGCACCTGGCCGTCGACCACCATCGGGTTGATGACCGTGCCGATGTCGTCGACGCCGATGTAGGAGATGATGCGCGTCACGCCGGTGGCCGGGTCGATTTCGACCTCACAGGCCTGCGCGCCGTTGGACCAGGTCAGATTGGTCGGGTCGAAAAACGCGTTTTCGTGCAGCACCGGTTCCATGCCGGGTGGCAGATTGTGCGCATAGGTGACGGCGCGCGATACCTCGGGCCAGGTGACCTTGCGGTCCGTTCCGGCGACCCGGAACTCGCCCAGCCCGTTGACCACCTTGTGCTCGATGTCGGCTTCCGCGGCTTCGAGCATGTGCGCGGCGAGCTTCCTGGCCTTGACCAGGATCTTTTCCGCGGCCATGTAGATGGCCGAGCCGGCAATCACCATCGAGCGCGAGCCGAAGGTGCCGGTGCCGTACGGCACGCGGCCGGTGTCGCCTTCGACCAGTTCGATCATCGAAAGCGGCACGCCGATGCGCGAGGCCAGCACCTGCGGAAAGGTGGTGGCGTGCGCCTGGCCGTGACTGTGGGTGCCGCACATCACCAGAAGGCTGCCGTCGGCGGCGACGCGGATGTCGGCCGAATCGAAGAATCCGGCGCGCGCGCCGAACATGCCTGCGTACTTGGAGGGCGCCACGCCCGAGCTTTCGACGAAGTAGGCGATGCCAAAGCCGCGGATCAGGCCTTTTTTGGCCGCCTCGGCGCGGCGCGCGGGAAATCCCGCATAGTCGCCCAGAACCAGCGCGCGCTCGAACAGGCGGATGAAGTCGCCGGTGTCATAGGTCGGTCCGACCGGCGTGGCGTAGGGCATCGCGCCGACGGGAATGAAGTTGCGGCGCCGCAGTTCGATGCGGTCGATCCCGGTTTGCCGCGCCGCTTCCTCGACCAGGCGTTCCAGCACGAAGCAGGCCTCGGGCCTGCCCGCACCCCGGTAGGCATCGGTGGGCACCGTGTTGGTGAATGTGGCGCGCACCTCGGCGAATATCGCGGGGATGCGGTACGGACCGGAGAGCACCGCGGTGTATACGGTGGTGGGAACGGCCGCTCCCACCGTGGAAACATAGGCGCCCACCGCAGCCAGGGTCGAGACGCGCAGGCCGAGGAACTTGCCGTCTGCGTCGAGCGCCAGCTCGGCATGCGTCGCGTGGTCGCGCGCGTGGTAGTCGCTGACGAAGGCTTCGCTGCGGGTCGAGACCCATTTGAGCGGCCGCTCCAGCTTGCGCGCTGCCCAGGCCAGCACGATTTCCTCCGGATAATGCTTGCCCTTGGTCCCGAAACCGCCGCCCACATCGGGGGCGATCACCCGCACCGCGTTCTCGGGAAGATCCAGTTGTTCGGAGACGAACTTACGGATGTGATGCGGCACCTGGGTGGCCGACCAGATGGTCACGGCATGGCCGTCGAGGCCGCGCGTGGCCGAGGCCGACGCGATGACCGCGCGCGGTTCGAGCGCCGCGCAGATGATGCGGTGGTTGATGATTTCGACCGACACCTTGTGTGCCGCGCGCGCGAAGGCCTCGTCGACCGGCGCCTTGGTGCCGCGCTGGAAGCGCACGCACAGGTTGCCGGGCGCCTCCGCGTGCAACTGCGGCGCGTCCTCCTTGGCGGCGTCGCGCACATCGACGGTTGCCGGCAGCGGCTCCCAGTCGACCTCCACCTTCTCGGCCCCGTCGAGCGCCTGGTGGCGGGTGGTGGCCACCACTAGCGCCACGGCTTCGCCGACATGGCGCGCCGTGCCGCGCGAAAGCGCCCAGCGCGGCGGCTCGTTCATGACCTTGCCGTCCACACCCGGAATCTGCCACAGCGGCACCATCGGGCCGACCCGGTCGGCGGCCATGTCCGCGCCGGTGTAGACGGCCACCACGCCAGGGGATGCGAGCGCGGCGGTGCTGTCGATGCCGCGGATGCGCGCGTGGGCGTGCGGCGAGCGCACGAAGGCGCAATGCAGTTCGCCCTCGAGCACGATGTCGGACACATACTGGCCGCGTCCGGTCAAGAAGCGGCGGTCTTCACGGCGCAGTACGGGTGCGCCGATTCCTTCTGGATGCATGGTGTTCCCCATGGAGAAAAGCGGTGGGCGGTAGGCAGATGGCAGCGTACGGAAGACTATATGGCCCGGCTTGCGGAGGCTGCCCGGGACACACGACAAAACGAATTCAGTTTAATGCACGCCGCGATCAAATGGCAAAGCGCGCCGCAAATGCCGCCATGGGCAGACTCCGGGGCTCGCGGGTCGGTGCGGGCATTGTCAAGAAGGGTATCTCGGCGAAGTTGGCCTGAACATTGCTAACCGAGTGATGTCGAGTGCGCGGCGGGACCTAGGGGATTTCCCGATGGCCGGTATGCGTTTTTAGGCTGCCTTGCTGTGGTATCTTGGATCAACTGTCATGTCCGGACAAATGGACGGACGCAAAGCCCCGTAACCCCACTTTTCCAACCGACATCCAACAGAGGAGCGTCATGCGTAGCTTGAAACTCATTGCAGCCACCACGGTCCTGGCCGGCATCAGCGCCTTCGGTCCCGCCGCACAGGCGCAGGACAAAGTGAAGATGGGCCTGTTCATCGCTTCTTCAGCCATGCCTTACTTCATCGCCAAGGAGCGCGGCTACTTCGCAGCCGAGAATCTCGACGTCGAAGGCATTCCGCTGGCGACGCACCCGCTCATCGTGCAGGGCCTGGTCAAGGGCGATCTCGATACGGCTTCCAACCTGCTGTCGCTGGAAGGTGCCAACATCAACGCGCTGCGCCCGAACACGCTTCAGTACTTCTCCATCAACTGCCAGAACGTCAAGTACCAACTCGAGGCCTATGTGGTGCCGGCATCGAACACCACCATCAAGACCCTGGCCGACCTGAAGGGCAAGCGCATCATGTCCGCGCCCGGTCCGGGCAACCTGTTCGTCGCCAAGGGCGTGCTCAAGGCGGTGGGGCTGGAGGAGAAGGACTACTCCATGCAGGAGCAGCAGATGAGCGTGCACATCGGCGGCCTGCAGGGCGGCCAGTTCGATGCCGCCTACACGCTCGAGCCCATCGTCAGCATGATGGTGGCGCAGGGCATCGGCCGCAAGCTCGAAGGCGGGTTGATCGCCAAGTACATGCTGGGCCGGCCCGACGCCTGCGCCGTGCTCGCCGGGGGCGTGATGAGCGTCAAGTTCATGCAGGAGCGTCCGCAGGTCGCCGAGCGCCTGGCGCGCGCCTGGGCCAAGGCGCTCAATGACGGCAACAACGACCCGAAGGCGCGCGAACTTCTCGTCAAGCACATGAACACCTCCCCGGCGGTTGCGCCGACGGTGCCGCTGTCGTACTACAACATGGTGCGTGACCTGAAGCCCGCCGAGATCGCCGATTTCCAGAACCTGGTCGACCAGGCAACCGCATCCGGGCTGGTCAAGTCGAAGATCGATGTCAGGACCATGCTCAAGACCTATTGATCGGACCCTGTCATCTTGAAAGATATATTGAGCGGTCGTTTCGCGAATGCCCTCACCCCGGCGGTGGGGGCGGTTGCGTTCATTTTCCTGTGGTGGCTGGCCGCCTGGCTGAAGGTGGTCGACCCGGTCCTGCTGCCGTCTCCGCAGGCATCGGCCAAGGCCATCTGGGACGGGTTCGTCGGGGGCAACCTGATCAAGGACCTCATCATCACCGTGCGCAGGACGCTTTTGGCCTTCGGCATCGCAGTGGTGATATGCGTTCCGCTCGGCCTGATGCTGGGTTCGTCGGTGCGGCTGTATCGCTCCTTCGAGTTCGTCATTGACTTCTTCCGCTCGACGCCGGCCTCGGCCCTGTTCCCGCTGTTCTTAGTCATCCTCGGGGTCGGGGAGAGCACCAAGGTGGCGGTTGCTGCTTTCGGTGCTGGCCTGCTCATCCTGTTCAACACGGCGTATGGCGTGATGAACGCGCGCAAGACACGGCAGGCGGCGGCGCGCGTGATGGGTGCATCGCCGTTGCGGGTGATGACGGGAGTGACCCTGCTCGAGTCGCTCCCGCAAACCTTCGTTGGCATGCGCTCCGGGGTATCGTTCGCCCTGGTTATCGTGATCGTGGCCGAGATGTTCATCGGTTCGACCGACGGGCTCGGCCAGCGTGTCATCAACGCCCAGATGATTTTCAATATGCCTGAAATGTATGCAACGATTTTCGGCGCAGGGGTGCTGGGCTATGGCCTGAACCTGATCTTCATCCTGATCGAGCGCCGCTTCATCCACTGGGGCGGCAAATGAACGCACCCGAAACCGTCGGAGCGGCGATGCTGAAGCGTACCGCGCCGGACACGCACATCACGATTCGCGGCCTGACCAAGAGCTTCGCAGGCCATCCGCTCTACACCAACTTCGATCTTGACATACCCAAGGGGCAGATCACCTCGATCTTCGGTCCCAACGGCTGCGGCAAGTCGACCATGATCAACATGGTGGCGGGACTCCTGCCAATGGATGCCGGCGAAGCCCTGTTCGACGGCAAGACCCTGGCCCAGACCGTCATCGGCTATGTGTTCCAGAACTATCGCGACGCGCTGTTTCCCTGGAAGCGCGCGATCGACAACATCAAGTACCCCCTGCGCATCGCCGGCAAGTCCAAGGGCGAGTGCGATGCCCGCACGGAGGAACTGGTTCAGTCCTTCGACATCCGCTTCGACCTGAACCGCTACCCGTACGAACTGTCCGGCGGGCAGCAGCAGCTCGTATCGATCATGCGCTCGCTGGCCGTGCATCCCGAGGTGCTGTTCCTCGACGAGCCGTTCTCGGCGCTGGACTACGAGATGACGCTTTTCATGCGCGACAAGTTGCAGGACATTTTCGAAGCGACCAAGACGACCATGATCCTGGTGTCGCACGATCTGGACGAGGCCGTATATCTGGCCGATCAGGTGCTGATGCTGACACGCCGGCCCACCCGCATCGCTCAGGTGGTCCGTTTCGACGCGGCGCGGCCGCGGCATCCCGAGACCTTGACCTCCGACGCCTTCAACCGCGCCAAGGCGCAGTGCCTCGAGGTGTTCCAGCGCGAGGTGCGCACCAAGGACATCGCGACCTGATCGGCCGCGCCGGCATCAGCCGAAGCGCACGACCGCGCGCCCTCGGATGCCGCCGGCGATCACGTCCTCGCAATAGTCCTTGAGTCCGGCAAACGGGATCTCGAAGCAGATCCTGTCGAGATGGCGGGGGCGCAGGTCGCCGCCTTTGGCCATGCGCATCCAGCCGGTTTCGCGCCGCGCCACGGGATGGTTGGCGTTGATGCCGGCCAGTGACACCGAGCGCAGGATGAAAGGATAGATCGAGCTCGTGAAGGCCTCGCCCGCCGCGTTGCCGAACGCGCATACCACGCCGCGCTTTTTCATCGTGCGCAACAGGTCCGAAAGCGGCTTGCCGCCCACGGCGTCGATGGCGCCGGCCCAGCGCTGTTCGTCTAGCGGCTTGTCGCTCGTGGCAATCGCGTCGCGGCCGATCACTTCATGGGCGCCAATCGATTTCAGGTAGGCGGTTTCGCCTGACTTGCCGGTGGAGGCGACGACCGTATAACCCAGGCCCGAGAGCATGTCGATGGCGAAGCTGGAGCAGCCGCCGGTGGCGCCGGTAATCGCGACCGGGCCCTGGTCCGGCGTGACGCCGCGCCGCACCAGCTCTTCGACGGCCACCGCGGAGGTATAGGCGCCTATGCCCAACGCGACCACGTCGTAGGCGTCGAAGCCGGGCGGGATGCGGGCCACCCAGGCAGCCGGCACGCGCACCACCTCGGAGAAGGCGCCGTCATGGCGGATGCCGAACTCCTGGCCCCCCTGGACGGTCACCCGATCGCCTTCGCGGTAGTCGGGGCTGGCGGACGCGGCCACGACGCCGGACACCTCGATGCCGGGTATGCAGGGGAATCGCTTGATCACATTGCCGGCGCCGCTGACGGCGCGCGCGTCCTTGTAGTTGACCGCGGCGAATTGCGCGCGGATCACCACCTCGCCGGGGTCGAGGTCGTCGACGGATTGCTCCACCACGCGGCTGACGCGCCTGTTTCCTTCGCTGAAGAGGCGAACGGCGTTGAATTTCATCGGCTTTCCTTACCTGTCAGTTCTGTATCACCGCGCCGGCGGCGACGTGCTCGTCGATTTCCTCGCGCGAGAAGCCGAAGTCGGCGAGCACGGCGCGGCTGTGCTCGCCGATCATCGGCGGCGGCAGATGCACGCGCGCCTGGGCATCGCGGTCGCCCAGGGCGGCGCCGGGCATGCGCAGCGTGCCTGCCCTGGGGTGCCGCATCTCTACGATCACGCCGTTGTGCGCCAGCTGCGGCGAGGCCATCACCTCGCGGTAATCCGCGATCGGACCGCAGATGATGTCCGCCGCCTCCAGCCTGGACAGCCACTGTGCGGTGGTGCGCGTCGCGAGTCGGCTCGACACTTCCCGCATCAGCAGGTCGCGGTTGGCCACCCGCTGCGGGATGTCTGCGAACGCCGGCCGGTCAGCCATGGCGGGATCGCCCAACGCCTCGCAGAAGGCGCGCCAGCGGTCGTCGTGATAGGCGGCGATCATGATCCAGCCGTCGCTGGTCGGGTAGGCTTCATTCGGCGCGGAGTAGGGGGCGGCGCTGCCGGCCTTGGGCGGCACCTCGCCCGAGGACAGGTACGAGGCCAGTGCCGACTGCTGCAGCATCAGGGCGCTGTTGTAGAGGCTCATGTCGAGATGCTGGCCGCGCCCGTGAGCGGGGCCGGGCATGTCGCGCACCCGCAAGGCGGCCAGCACCGCGGTGGCGGACAGGAAGCCGGTCACCATGTCCGCTGCCGGGATTTGCACCTTCATCGGTGGCGCATCCGGCGTGCCGACCTGGCTCATCAGCCCCGAGACCGCCTGGACGATACCGTCGACGCCCGGCTTGTCGCACCACGGGCCGGTCTGGCCATAGGCCGAGACCGAGCAGAACACCAGGCCGGGCGCCAGCGCCGACAGCGCGGCGTAACCGATGCCCAGCCTGTCCATTACCCCCGGCCGGAAGCTTTCGACGACCACGTCGGCGCGTGCGGCCATGCGCTGCACGATGCCCGCGCCTGCAGGCTTTTTCAGGTCTAGGGCGAGCGAGCGCTTGTTGCGGTTGAAGCTCATCGACACGACGGATTCGCCGCCTTGCCAAGGGGGGCCGAGCTTGCGGCCGATATCCCCGCCAGGCGACTCGATCTTGACGACCTGGGCGCCCAGGTCGCCCAGCAGCATGGCGCATTCCGGACCGGCCCCTACCTGGCTGAAATCCAGCACCCGTACGCCGGCAAGCGCCGCGTTGATCGAGGTCATCCGGCCACGCGTCTCACTCGATCTTCAGACCGATGTCCTTGACCGATTTCTGCCAGCGCGCGATGTCGCGCTTGATCAGGTCGGCCATCTGGTCGGCGTTCAGGTAGCTCACCTCGAAGCCCTGCCCGGTAAGGCGCTCGCGGATGTCCGGCACGGCAAGGGTGCGCGATACCTCGGCCGACAGGCGCGCCACCACATCCCGGGGCGTGGCGGCCGGCGCCAGTATCGAGTACCAGAGCGGCACTTCGAAACCCGGCAGCGCCGCCTCGGCGATAGTCGGCACGTTGGGCATCGCCGCCGAGCGCTTTGGCGTGGTGACGCCCAGGGCGCGCAGCTTGCCCGCCTTGACATGCGGTTCAAGCGAAGCCATGGTGCCGATCGCGGCCTGGACCTGGCCGCCCAGCAGATCCGCGATGGCGGGTGTGGTTCCCTTGTAGGGCACATGGGCGATCTGTACCCCGGCCGCATGGTTGAACACTTCGAAGGCGATATGCTGCGGCGTGCCATTGCCGGGTGTGCTGTGGTTGAGCTTGCCCGGGCCGGCCTTGGCCAGGGTGATGAATTCGCGCACGTTCTGCGCCGGCACCGCCGGATGGACCGCCAGCACCATCGGCACCGAGGCCACCAGCGCGACCGGTGCGAAATCCTTTTCGATGTCGAAGGGAAGTTTCGCGTACAGCCAGGGGTTGATGGTGATCTGGTTGGAGGCGATGACGATGGTGTAGCCATCCGCCGGCGCTTTGGCCGCGGCTTCGGTGCCGATGTTGCCACCCGCGCCCGCGCGGTTGTCGATGACCACCGGCTGGCCGAGGAATTCGGCCAGTTTC
>CANGUJ010000033.1 GCA_947456845.1 Burkholderiales bacterium
CGCCCCCATCGGGCCCGAATACAGGCGGCCGGCGCAGGACCTGCCGGCCGCCC
Source organism: Burkholderiales bacterium (assembly GCA_947456845.1). Taxonomy (GTDB): domain Bacteria; phylum Pseudomonadota; class Gammaproteobacteria; order Burkholderiales; family JAEUOS01; genus JAEUOS01. Next base: position 54 of record CANGUJ010000033.1, read on the forward strand.
CCATCGGGCCCGAATACAGGCGGCCGGCGCAGGACCTGCCGGCCGACTATCCGGAAGCCTCCACCGGCACGGCCGCCGCGCTGCCGCCGGACTGGTGGACGGCATTCAACGATCCCGAGCTGACCGCGCTCATCGAGGCGGCGCGCGTGCGCAATGCCGATATCCGCGTCGCCGCCGCCCAGGTGGAGGAAACCGAGGCGGCGCTGCGCGAGGTCGACGCCGGCTTCTATCCGCAGATCGACCTGTCGTTCGCCAACCAGCAGTCGCGCGTCTCGGCACTGACGGCACTGCCCAACCCGCTGCCACGGGTGCGCCTGGATCGGCGCCTGGCGGCCTCGACCGCCTTCGAGCTGGACTTCTGGGGCCGCCTGCGGCGCGGCGTCGAAGCCGCGCGCGCGCAGGCACTGGCCACCCGCTTCGGGCGCGATACGGTGGCCCTGACGCTGGCGGGCACGGTGGCGCAAGCCTATTTTTCGCTGCGCTCGCTGGACTCCCAGATCGCCCTCACGCGCGCTACGCTGGCCACCCGCGACGAGGCACTGCAGGTGATCCGCGCCCGGGTGGCCGGCGGCGTGTCCGGCGACCTTGATCTGCGCCAGGCCGAGGCGGCGCGCGCCGATGCCGCGGTGCAGTTCGACGAATTTACGCGCCAGCGCAAGGTGATCGAGCACCAGCTTGCGCAACTGACCGGCAGGGCCGGCACGACCGTCGCCGGCGGCGGCCTGGAACGCTTGCCAGTGCCGCCTTTGCCGCCGGCCGGCCTACCCTCGAGCCTGCTGGAACGCCGCCCCGACATTCGCGCCGCCGAGCAAACCCTGGTGGCCGCCAACGCGCGCATCGGCGTGGCCAAGGCGGCGCTGTTCCCCACCATTTCGCTGACGGGCAGCTACGGCGGCCAGAGCGCGGCCTTCGCCGATCTGCTCCTCGGCGGCGCGCGCATCTGGTCGCTCGGCTTCGGCCTGGCCCTGCCGCTGTTCGACGCCGGCCGCACCACCGCGCGGGTGGAACAGGCCGAGGCGCGCGCGCGCCAGGCGGTGGGCGGCTACCAGAAGGCGGTCGAGACCGGCTTTCGCGAGGTGGCCGACGCCCTCAGCAACCTCGAGGCGGGACGACGCAACGAGGACAACCTCGCCGCGCGCGCCACGGCGGCTCGCCAGGCGCTCGAGATCGCCCGCACCCGTTACGCGGCGGGCTATTCCGGCTACCTCGAGGTGCTCGACGCGCAGCGAACCGCCAACGAGGCCGAACTGGCCGCGGTGCGCAACCGGCAGGCCCTGCTGGCCTACAGCGTGGACCTGATGAAGGCGCTCGGCGGCGGCTGGTCCGCCGCGTACGCCGCCTCTGCCGCCAGGCCTTGACAGACGCGCCGCCGCCCGCAACCATCCAGCGCGCGGCCGTCCAACCGGAGACCCCCGATGCTGCGTCCCCTGATCTCGCGTGCCTTGATGTTGCGTGCCTTGATAGCCACACTCTTCGCCTGCGGCGCCATGCCCGTCGCGCTGGCCCAGCCGGTCTACAAATACCAATTGCCCGACGGGCGCATCGTCTACAGCAGCGAAGCTGTGCCCAATGGAAAGCTCATCGGGACGGTGCGGCCGGCGCCGGTGCCGCAACCGGTGGACGCCGACAAGCAGGCCAAGATGAGGCGCGACCGCGAGGCGGCGGCGCAGGCGGGCAGACAGCGCGCGGACCGGCTCGAGGCGGCCAATGCCGAAGTCATCGCCGCCACCCGGATGCTGGAGGAAGCCAAGGCGCGCCAGGCTGCCGGCGTCGAGCCCGAGGAAGGCGAGCGCAGCGGAACCGTGCGCCCCGGCCTCAGCCGCCCCAATAGCGCCTATCTCGACCGGCAGAGGCAGTTGCAGGAGGACGTCGAGGCGGCACAGAAACGCCTCGACGACGCCTACAAGGCGCGCAACGAGGCGCGCTGAACCGGCCGGTCGCGGATTCAGGCGGCGAGCGCGTCCTCCATCAAGGCCAGGGCCGCCTCGGTGAACGCACGCATGTTGGCCACCCGGTCGGCGCTGCCGGTCTCGAGCGTCACCACCTTCTCAAACGGGCCGCTCACTGCCACGCAGGTGTGGCCGGCGGCGTCGCCGTAGCTGTTGCCGGACGGCCCGCTGGCGCCGGTTTCGGCCAGGCCCCAGGTGGCCGCAAAGCGCGCGCGCGAAGTGCGCGCCAGCAGCATCGCGTAAGGCTCGGAGGACGAGCGCAAGCCCTGCATTTGCGCGTCCCCTATGCCCATCAAGAGGCTGCGCGCCTGTTTCGTGTACACCACCGCGCCGCCGAGGAAGTAGGCCGACGCGCCCGGCACGGCCAGCAGGGTCGCGGCCAGCAGCCCGCCGGCGGAGGATTCGGCGACCGCGATGGTCTGCTTGCGCGCCTTGAGAAGGGCGGCGATGCGCATCGCTTGCGGCAGGAGCTGATCCATGGGCACGACCGATCGTTGGGATAAAGGCCCAGTGTAATGCGAGCGCGTCGGGGCTGGGCTACATCGCCGGCGCAACGGCCGCGGCCGACCTCTAGCCCGGGACCGCGCCGGCCAGCGCCGGCTCACGCGCGGCCGGCGGCACCGCATCCGGCATCATCTCCATCGGCGCCCAGTTGCGCGAGCGTACGTGGTCGGGGCGCGGATTGGGCACGTCGTGCGGGCGGTTGGCGCAGGTATTGAAACAGAAATAGGCCTGCCAGCGGTCGCGGTGCGACAGGTTGTGGCCGCTGGCGTGCATCAGGTTGCAGTGAAAGATCGCACAGGTGCCGGCGCGGCCGGCCACCGGCACCGGTGCGGGCGAATCCGCCATGCGCCGCTTCATGTCTTCCGGCGTCACCGACCACAGGCGATAGGCGGTGCTGGTGTCGAGGTAGGCGTCGGTGCGGCCCCAGCGGTGGCTGCCGGGCAGCAGGTACAGGCAGCCGCTGATCTCGGTGGCGTCGTCGAGCATGACCATGAAGGTCGACATGTCGGGCCGCTCGATGCCGTCCAGACGCCAGGCGCCGAAATCCTGGTGCCAGGGCCAGATCGAACCCTCGATGGCGGCCTTGACGTTGACCTTGGAGTGATGCAGGTAGAGCCTGTCATCACCCATCAGCTGCTGCGCCACCCCGAGCACCCGCGGCGAGCGCGACAGCGCGCGAAACGGCGCCGAAGCCGTGGCGCCATCGGCCTCGTGCAGGCGGAACATGGATTTCGGCGCGCGCTTGCTGCCTTCCCGCACGGTGCCTTCATGCTCCACGTCCCACAGGCGCTCCACCTCGCCGCGCAGCACGGCCACCTCGGCGGGGGACACCAGGCCGGGAAAAATGAGGAAGCCGTCGCGGGCGTAGGCCTCGCGCTGGGCGCTGGTCAGTTGCATGCTTGTCTCCTCCGGGCGTGCTTCGTCCACCCGCCCGCGCGTGTGTCAGCCCGCAACCTTTGCCGCACCGAAGCCGCTGCCGGCCGTCTTGTACTCCTCGCGCGGCGGGCTGAAGATATCCAGAACCACGCAGCCTTGCGGCCCGCCGATGATGCCGTGCACCGAACCGCCGGGCGAGCACCAGAAATCGCCGACCACGCATTCGACATGCTCGCCGTCCTGGATGCGGGTGCAGCTGCCCTCAAGCAGGACGCCCCACTGCTCCTCGGGATGGCTGTGGATGGAGCCCGCCGCGCCCGGGCCGATGGTCACCACCGAGAGCATCACCTGCTCGCCGGGGAAAACGCGGGTCTCGAGACCCTTGCCCAGCACCCGCGCGATGCCGCGCGGATCGTCCTTCAACTGATACACCCAAGATGCCTTGGTCATGCCTGTCTCCATCTCCTCAAGGACCAAATGTGCGAAACAAATGCGCAAAACACCGGCAAGGCACGGTGTGCATCGCGCCCGGTTGTTGCAGCGCGCGGCGCGTACGGCGCTTCCGTGACTGCCGCCCGAGTATAGGGCGGCGGGTCGCCGTTCGCGCTATCCTGCAAACGCTTTTCCCGCAACCACCCGAACACAGGAATCCGCCATGCTCAAACTCTACTACGCCGCCAACACCTGCGCGCTGGCCTCGCACATCATCCTCGAGGAATCCGGCGCGCCCTACGAGACGGTGCGCCTCGACTTCGCCAAGAACGACCAGAAAAGCGCCGATTACGTGGCCGTCAATCCGAAAGCGCGCGTGCCGGCCCTGGCGACCGAACACGGTGTGCTTACCGAAACCCCCGCCATCCTCGCTTATCTGGCCCAGATCTTTCCGGCGGCGAAATTCGCGCCTGCCGATGCGTGGAATTTCGCGCGCGCCCAAGCCTTCAACAGCTACCTGTGCTCGACGGTCCATGTGGCGCATGCCCACAAGGGGCGCGGCGCGCGCTGGACCGACGATGCCGCCGCGATGGAGACCTTCAAGAAAAAGGTGCCGCAGAACATGACCGATTGCTACACCCTGATGGAAGCCGGCATGTTCGCCGGGCCGTGGGTGATGGGCGCCGACTTCGGGATTTGCGATGCCTATCTCTTCACCGTCTCGCGCTGGCTCGAGGGTGACGGGGTGGACATCAGCCTGTTTCCCGGCATCAGCGGGCACTTCCAGCGCATGTTGGCGCGACCCGCCGTACAGCGGGTGCTCGCCCTGCACACCTGAGGCGCGACGCCGGCGAGAATCGGCCGGCCTCATGCGGGTCAGGAGGGCGGCTGCGCCGGAAACCAGCTCGGATCGACCAGGTCCAGCAGTTCGCCGCCGAGCACCTTCTGCAGCGTGAATACGCTCTGCGGGCGTTCGGCGATGCTGAGCTTCAGGCACCAGTCGATCAGGTCGAGCAGCTGCGGTGAATAGCGTCCAACACCCCGCTGCGCGGCAGGTTCGAGCAGGTCCTCCTTGAGCCGGTCGCGCGCGCGCGGCGGCGCTATGCTGGCCAGACAGAAATACATGGTCGCACCGACCGCGTAGATGTCGGTCCAGGGCCCGAGGGGCTCGCCCGAGCCCTCCTGTTCCGGCGCAGCGAATCCCGGCGTGTTGATTGCCATCAAGTTGACGTTGGCCTCGCCCAGGCCCAGGCGCGTGGCGCCGAAGTCGAGCAGGATGGGCGTCCCGTCGCGGCGCACGAAGATGTTGGCGGGCTTGATGTCCAGATGCAGCAGCTTGCGCGCGTGAACCTCGCGCAGACCGGCCAGAAGACGCACGAACATGTCGCGCAGGAAGGCTTCGTTGCCCGAATCGGCGGCTCCCGAAGGCAGGCGCAGGTACTGCTGCAGGCTGACGCCCGACTCGTAGGGCATCACCAGATACGCTGTTTCGTTGGCGCGAAAGAAATTGAGCACGCGCACCACGTTGGGGTGGTTGATGTTGGCCAGCAGGCGGGCTTCCTCGAAAAAGCTCTTCATCCCGAGCATGAAGGCCCGGCGCTTTTCGGGCAGCACCACCGGCGCCGGATTGTTGCCCTCGCGCACCGCGATGCCGGCCGGCAGGTATTCCTTGATGGCGTAGGCGGTGCCCGCGTCATCATGAGCCAGATAGACGATCGAGAACCCGCCGTGCGAGATCTTGCGATCTACGCGGTATTGCTCCAGTGCAAAACCACTGGGCAGCGGCTGATTGGTCTGCTTGGCCAAGGTGGGCAATGGATAGGGTGCACTCAGCGGCGCCGGTTGCCATGCCATTGGCATGACAACCTTGACGCAACCCGATTTTAGCCTTCGCGGCCGCCCCCGCTGCGGCACGGCACCCCAGCCGATGCGCAAGGCGGGCCGTCCTCTCCTACGAGCATCAACTGCGCCGCCGCGCCGGCCTTCCCGGCGCGGCGGCTTGGGTGGTGCTGCTGCCGCAACCCGCGGCGGCTAGCCGACCTGCCTGACCTTGTTGGTCAGGGTGCCGATGCCGGTGATCATCAGTTCAACGGTATCGCCGTCCTTGAGCCACACCGGCGGGTCCATGCCGAGCGCCACGCCGGACGGCGTGCCGGTGGCGATGGTGTCGCCCGGCTCGAGCGTCAGGCCGATGGAGAGGCTGGCGACGATCTGCGCGCAGTTGAACAGCATGTCGGCGGTGTTGGAGTCCTGACGCACTTCGCCGTTGACCTTGAGCACCAGTTGGTGGCCGCTGGTGTCGCCGAATTCGTCGGCCGTGACGATGCACGGGCCGATCGGCGCGAAGGTGTCCATGCACTTGCCCTTGAACCACTGGCCGTGGGCGCGCTGCACCTCGCGCGCGGAAACATCGTTGACGATGGTGTAGCCGAACACCGCCGACAGCGCCTCGCCCTCCGACAGATTGGTGCATTGCCGTCCCATGACGATGCCGAGTTCGATTTCGTAGTCGAGCTGCTTGGTGGCCCGGCTGTCCCAGCGGATCTCGTCGCCGTGACCTATGACGGTGGTGGGCGGCTTGGAGAAGAACTCCGGCACCGGCGGAAAGGACACCGGCACGCCCCGCGCGCGCGCGCCCTCCTCGATGTGCAGCTTGTAGTTGCGGCCGACGCAGAACACGTTCTTCTTGTAATGCGGAATCGGCGCCAGCAGCTTGACCGAGGAGGCGGCGATCCAGCCGTCATTGGTGGCGGCAAGCTTCTTCGCATCGGCCAGGGCGGACTCACCGGCGGCGATGAAGGACAGCATGTCGGCAGGCATGTCGCGCCCGAGCACGGCGCGGCCGGCCTTGACGATGTCCAGGATGCCCTTCTTGTCATCGAGGATGCCGATGCGCTCTTCGGCGCCGGACTTGAAAGTCACGAATTTCATGTTGTTCCCTGTAGTGGTGATTGAACTTTCCTTGCAACAGCCTCTTGTTTTCCCGTGCCATAGCCGGAGAGGCTCGCTAGCTTAGCAGCGCGGGGGAAATCGCGCGACTCTGGCAGTATGATGCGCGGCAGCCGCACCGAAGCCCTTCGAATCCACGCAACATGAACTCCCCCTCAGCGCACACGGCCGCCGGCGACTGGCTTGCAGAAGCGGACATTGCACCGCTTCTCATGAGCTACGTGCAGATTACCGGCGACGCCGCGGTGCTGGACGAGTACGCGCCGCACATCACCGGCCCGTGGAACTTCATGGAGAGCGTGCCGACATCGCTCAAGGACCGCCTGCGCGAGAAGATCGCATGCGCGCTCGCGGACATGGCCGCAGGCAAGCGCGCGCCGGCCGCACCGCCTTCCGGCGAACTGTTGCACCGCATGCTTTCGGTGTGCGTCGGCCAGCCGGTGCCTGCGGAGTACGTGCCGATGATCTGCCACGAGATGGGCTTCGCCGGCGCCGCGCCGCTGGAGGTGACCTGGCGCGCGCGTCCGCCGGCCGACGTGCTGGCGCGCTTCCATGTGCTCATCATCGGCGCCGGCGAATCGGGCCTTTGCACCGCCATCAAGCTTCTGGCGCTGGGCATCCCGTTCACCATCATCGAGAAGAATGCCGCCGTCGGCGGCACCTGGCTGGAAAACACCTATCCCGGCTGCGGGGTCGACACGCCCAACCACTTCTACCAGTTCTCGTTTGCGCCCAACCCGGACTGGACGCGGCATTTCTCGCAAAGCCGCGAGGTGCAGCAATACCTCGACCGCTGCGCCGACAACTACGGCCTGAAGCCGCACATCCGCTTTTCGACCGAAGTGCTTGCGGCGCGCTACGACGAGGCCAGCGCGCGCTGGCAGGTCACCTGCCGTTCGGCACGCGGCGAGGAAACCCTGAACGCACGCGCCGTGGTATGCGCGGTCGGCCAACTCAACCAGCCGCTGGTGCCGGACATCCCCGGCCTGGCTGACTTCGCCGGGCCGAAATTCCATACCGCGCGCTGGGACCATGCCGTGGACCTCGCGGGCAAGCGGGTCGGCATGATCGGCACCGGCGCCTCCGGCATGCAGGTGGGACCCTCCATCGTCGATACGTTGGCGCACCTGACCATCTTCCAGAGAAGCCCGCACTGGGCGGTGCACAACCCCAACTATCACGCCAGCGTGCCGGCGGGTATGAAGCGCGCGATCCGCGACATCCCGCACTACGCGCAGTGGCTGCGCTTCCAGCTCTTCTGGGCCTCGGGCGACGGGCTGTACGAATCCCTCAAGGTGGACCCGGCCTGGCCCGCGCCCGACCAGTCGCTCAATGCGGCCAACCAGGCCTTTCGCGAGCGGCTCATCGCCCACATGGCGGCCGAAACCGGCGGCGACGCGGCGCTGATGGAAAAGATCGTTCCCCGATATCCGCCCTACGGCAAGCGCATGCTGCGCGACAACCACTGGTTCCGCATGCTCACCCGGTCGGATGTGGACCTGGTCGATGCGGGCATCGAACGCGTCCTGCCGGACGGCATCCTGGCCCGCGACGGACGCTTCCATGCGCATGACGTGCTGGTGCTGGCCACCGGGTTCCAGGCCGGCCGCATGACCTGGCCCATCACCATCGCCGGGCGTGGCGGCGTCACCCTGCGCGACCGCTGGGGCGAGGACGACCCACGCGCGCATCTCGGCATCACCGTGCCCGGCTTTCCCAACTTTTTCCTCATGTACGGCCCCAACACCAATCTCGCGCATGGCGGCAGCGCCATCTTCCACAGCGAATGCCAGGCCCGCTACACCATGCTGGCCCTGCGCGAACTGCTGGAGACCGGAAGCGCCGCCATGGACTGCCGGCCGGAGGTGCACGACGCCTACAACCGCCGCGTCGACGACCTGCATGCACGGCTGGTGTGGTCGCACCGCTTGGTGGGCAGCTGGTACAAGAACAAGCGCGGCCGCGTTTTCGCCACCACACCGTGGCGGCTGGTCGACTACTGGAACATGACCCGGACCCTCGATCCGGCCGACTATCACTTCACCAAGGCATAGCCCAGCCATGACCCAGGACATCGACGCGCAACGGCGCATCGAAGACATCGCGCGCCGCCTGATCGACGCGCGCCGCACCCGCACGCGCATTTCGCTGGCCGACAGCATGCCCGCTGACGCGGCGGAGGCCTATGCCGTGCAGGACCTGGTGGTGCAAAGCCTCGGCCCGATCGGCGGCTGGAAGGTGGGCGCCAAGGGTCCGGATGCCGAGCCCACCTGCGCACCGCTCGCCGCTGCCGGCATCCTGCCCACGCCGGCAAGCCTGGCCGACGGCGCATGGCGCGCGCGCGGCATCGAAACCGAGCTTGCGGTGCGCTTCGAGGCCGACCTGCCCGAGCGCGACACACCCTACACCGGCGACGAGGTGCTGGCCGCCATCGGCGCGGTGTTGCCGACCATCGAAGTCGTCGAGACGCGCCTGCTCGAGTTTCCCAGGGCGCAGCCGCTGGCCATGCTGGCGGACATGGGCGCGCACGGGGCGCTCATCATCGGCAGCGCCATCCCTTTCGATCCTGCGCTGTTCGATTCGCGCAAACTCGCTGCCCGGCAATGGTTCGGCAACGAGGAGGTTGCCAACAGCACCGGCGGCAACCCGGCCATCGACATCGGCCGCCTCCTCACCTGGCTGGCCAATCACTGCGCGGCACGCGGCCTGGGCCTGGCCCGTGGGCAGGTCGTCACCACCGGATCCTGCACCGGCATGCTGTTCGCGCCGGCCGGCGCACAGGTGCGCGGACATGTCGCCGGGCTCGGCGAATGCGCGTTGCACTTTACCGGCTGACAACGCGCCGCGGCGGCGTTGGCGCGCCGCCGCGGCGGGGCGCCTAGGCCAGCAGTTTCTTCACCCGCTCCGGCACCATCGGATAGCGCCGGATGCGCACGCCGGTCGCATCCGCCACCGCGTTGGCGATCGCCGCCGGGAAGCAGACGATCGCGGGTTCGCCGGCGCCGCCGATCGGCTTGTCGGGCCGGTTGATCAGCACCAGTTCCACCTCGGCGGGCATGTCGTCCATGCTGGCGATGCGGTAGGTCTGCCAGTCCACGCTGGTGACGCGCTTGTCGTCGAAGTGCACTTCCTCGTACAAGGCGCGGCTGATGCCCTGCATGATCTGGCCTTCCAGCGCCGCGCGCACGCCGATGGGATTGACCATCATGCCGCAGTCGTGGCCGATCACCACCTTCTTCACCCAGATGCGCCCGGTGGACTTGTTGACCTCGACCTCGCAGGCCACCGCTGCGTAGCTCTGGTAACCGGAGTGCAGCGCGATGCCACGCCCGGTCATCAGCTTGCCGCCGCCGGCGCGCGCCGTCCGCGGCTGCCAGCCCATCTTCTCGGCCGCGGCCTTGACCACGGCGATCTCGCGTTCGTCAGTCAGGTGCTTGAGGCGGAACGCCACCGGGTCCATCCCGGCGGCGGCCGCGACCTCGTCGATGAAGCATTCCTGGCCGAAGCGGGTCTGCATTTCCTGCGGCGCGCGCAGGTGCGCGGTGCGCATGGGCGAGGCTTCCTGCAGGTAGGGCGGCACCGTTTCCCACCAGTGCACATGCTTGGGGAACCGGTAGCTTTCCTCCGGGGTGTTGAAGTTGTAGGCGTTCCATTTCCTGTGCCCGGTCAGCATGCCCACCAGGGTGTGCTCCGGGCTCTCGCCGGTGAAGCGCACATCCCAGCCGTTGAAACCCTTGGCCTTGAACAGCCAGCCGGTCACGTTGCCGGCCTCGTCGAGCCCCGCCTTCATGCTGATGATGCCGGCAGGCGCCTTGGGGTCCCAGGCCGTGCCTTCCTCGCGGCTCCACTGCATGCGCACCGGGCGGCCGAATTCCCGCGAAAGCAGCGCCGCCTCGTAGGGCGCTTCATCGGCGTCGCTGCGGCCGTAGGAACCTGCGCCGTGCATCCACTTCACCTGCACATTCGCCACCTGCAGGCCGAGGAACTTGGCGATGCCGTCGCGCAGGAAATGCGGCTTTTGCGTATCCGCCCAGATCTCGGCCTTGTCGCCGCGCACGTCGGCCACGCCGCAGGACGGCGCGATCCGCGCGTGCGACTGGAAGGCGCATTCGTAATCCGCCTCCACCACCTTTTTCGAGGCCGCCAGCGCATCGAGGGTGGGCTTGGGATCGAAATCCTTCTTGCCGCCGAACATCGGAATCGCGTTGGCCGCGGTGGGCCGGGCGGCGCGAATGTAGTCGAACACCTTGTCCTCGCCGCCGGCGAAGGGGCCCTGCACATCGCTCCAGGTCACCTTGAGCGCGCGCGAGGCGCGGATCGCGTCCCACTCGGTCTCGGCCACCACGGCGACAAAGCCGCCCTTGACGAAATGCTTCGCGCCGGCAATGCCGGCGATCGAGGCCGCATCCACTGCCAGCGGCTGGGCGCCGGCGACCGCCGGACGCACGGCGCGCGCATGCAGCAGGTTGGCCGGACGGATGTGCGCGGTGTAGTGTTCCCTGGCCATCACCTTGTCGGCGATGTCCTTGCGCTTGAAACCCTTGCCGACGATCTTGTACTGCGACGGATCCTTGGGCCTGGCCTGGCCCACGGCGTCCATGCCGTTGCCGACCGCGTTGTTCCACTTGAGCGGCGCGGCGAAGTTCCTGCCGCCGACGAGCTCCGCATAGGTCACCCCGCGCGCGGGATCGGCCTTGACGAACACCCGGCCGTTGTCCACATCAAGCGCATCGGCCGCGACCGAAAGCCTGGCCGCCGCGGATTCCACCAGCAGGCGGCGCGCCTCGGCCGCCGCGTTGCGCAGCGGCCGTGCGCCCATGCGCAATCCGGTGCTGCCGCTGCCGCCACCCTGGTTGGGCGACAGGCGTGTGTCGCCCAGGGTCACCTGCACGCGATCGAGCGCGACGTCGAGTTCGTCGGCGACGATTTGCGCATAGGCCAGGTCCAGGCCCTGGCCGCAATCCATCTTGCCCGAGTTCACCGTCACCATGCCGTCGGCGGCGATGCGTACCCAGGTGTCGAGCGCGGAAGGATGCGGGCCCACGATGACAGGGGCAGCCGCCTGCGCGGCGGCGTCACCCATGGCCAGCAGGCCGCTGGCCTGCACTACCAGGGCGCCGGCGGCTTGCAGGAATTCGCGGCGTGTGAGGGTCAGGTCGTTCATGGTCGTCCCCCTATGCCTTGGCCATGGTTTCGCCGGCCCTCTTGACCGCGCGCAGGATGGCGATGTGGGTGCCGCAGCGGCACTGCACGCCGGCCAGGCCTTTGCGGATTTGCGCCTCGCCGGCCTTGGGATTTTTTTCCAGCAGCGCCACCGAATGCATGATCCAGCCGTTGGCGCAGTAGCCGCATTGCGCCGCCTGCTCCTCGACAAACGCCACCTGCACGGGATGCGGCTTGCCGTTCTTCTCAAGCCCGTCGAGCGTACGGATGGGCTTCTTGCCCAGGCTGCTGACGGGGGTGACGCAGGCGCGCACCGGCGCGCCATCGACCAGCACGGTGCAGGTGCCGCATTGCGCCACGCCGCAGCCGAACTTCGGGCCTTTCATCTTCAGAGTGTCGGTCAGGGTGTAGAGCAGGGGCTCGTCGGCCCGCGCGTTGACGACGCGCTTCGCGCCGTCGATGTTGAGGGTGTATTGCGGCATGCTGGCTCCTCCATGATTTGAATGCGCGGACAAATTTAGCGCAAAGCCCGCCGCCCCTGCCGTCCGCAAATGCTGCGATGCAATGCCCCGATTCCGACCGCGTCGGATTAACATGGTGGGCATCAGGCGGTGCGACAGTCCGTACCGGCACACACCAGAGATTCGGGGAGACAGGCAAATGCAGGCGATGGTCGTCAACCGCTGGGGCGAAAAGTCGGTTCTTGCCACGCGCCCCGACCCGCAGCCCGGCCCCGGCGAGGCCGTCATGAAGGTGCGCGCCGCAGGGGTCGGGCTGACCCTGCTCAACATGCGTACCGGCAGCTTCGGCGGCGTCACCCCGCGCATCATGGGCCATGAACTCGGCGGCGACATCGTCGCCACCGGCAGCGGCGTGACCCACATCGCCGTCGGCGACCGTTGCGCGGTGTATTTCTACCTGACCTGCGGGCACTGCCGCTGGTGCCGCGGGGGACGCGAGACCCTGTGCGAGCGCTTCGGCGGCTATGTCGGTGTGCACCGCGACGGCGGCTTCGCCGACTATGTGTGCCTGCCGGCGGCGAACTTCCTGCCCATTCCGGCCGGGCTCGACTACGAGGCCGCGGCCATCGCCGCCGACGCCGTCAATACCAACTGGCATTGCATGCGCGAACGCGCCCGGCTCAATCCGCACGACACGGTGCTGCTCATCGGCGCGGGCGGCGGCGTGGGCATACACGGCGTGCAGGTGGCCCGCCTGTTCGGCGCGCGCGTGATCGCCGCCGATGTATCCGAAGAGAAGCTGGCGCTGGCGCGGCAGTGGGGCGCGGCGGACACCATCAACGTGCGCGCGGTGGCGGACGTGGCGGCCGAAGCGCGGCGCCTGACCGACGGCCGCGGCGTCGATGCCGCGGTGGACTATGTGGGCCACGGCCATACCTTCCAGGCGGCCATCGACAGTCTCGCCGTCGGCGGGCGCGCGGTCATCGTCGGCGTGGGCACCGGGCCGGCAAGCGTCGACCCGCGCTCGCTGATCCAGACCGAGCGCGTGATCACCGGATCGCGCCATTCGACCCGCACCGAGCTCATCGAAACCATGGAGATCATGGCGCGCGGGCTGGTCAGGCCGGTGGTGGGCATGCGCGCGCATTTCACGGAAGTCGAATCCGTGTTCGATGCGATTCGCGCCGAAACCCTGCTCGGCCGCGGCGCCCTGGAATACGCCTGAGACGGACACGTACGGAGAGACGCATGGCGACGCGCAACCGGCTGGCCGCCCGCGCCTGCGCGGATGGGTGGTCGGTCAGCCACGCCGGCGATGCGACCGCGTTTGTAAATAACCGGACCGAACGCTACGCTGCACAAATGAAAACCGCCGGCATCCGGCCGGCATGCCCCCAAACCGCACGAACCAAGAGGAATCCGCCATGGACCACATACAGAAGAAGCAGCGCGTCGGCCTGCTGGTGCCGTCCTCCAACACCACCCAGGAGCCGGAGTTCAGCGCCCAGTTGCCGGCCTCGGTGTCCCTGCATGTGACGCGCCTGGCGCTGGCCAGCGTGGACCCCGATTCCACGCTCAAGATCGTCGAGGAGCTGGAAAAGGAGTCGAGGAAGCTGGCCGATGCGGATGTCGATGTCATCGTCCTGGCCGCCACCGCGCCTTCCACCCGCATGGGCAAGGGCTATGACGCCCAGCTGATCAAGCGCATCGAGGACGCCACCGGCAAGCGCGCCACCACCGCCGCCACCGCGATGATGGAAGCCTTCGCCGCCATGGGGGTCAGCCGCGTCGCGCTGGCCGCGCCATGGGCTTCGCAAACCAATGGCGTGGTCGCAGCCTTCCTGCAGGCGCACGGCATCGAGGTGGTGAGCCAGGTGGCCATGGAAGTCACGCGCAACAACGACATCGGCCGGCTGGTGCCGCGCACCGCGTTCGACCACGGGCTTCTGGCCGACCGCCCCGCGGCCGACGCCATCTTCCTCGCCTGCGGCAACTGGTGGACCGCCTCCATCACCGAAGCCCTCGAGGCCAGGGTCGGCAAGCCGGTGCTCTCCACCAACAACATGGCCATCTGGGCGGTGCTGCGTATGCTGGGCGGCCACGCCTCGGTGCCGGGCTTCGGCCGGCTGTTGCGCGACATGCCGGGCGTGCCCACGCTCGCAACCGGCAGGGCGGCATGATGCACCGCCGGCAACTGCTCGCCCGCGTCCTGCTTGGCTGCGCGGCCCTCGGCGCCCATGGGGTGCTGTGCACCGGCGTGGCGGTGGCGCAGGACCGCGCCATCCGCCTGCAGGTGCCTTTCGCCACCGGCGGGGGCACCGACATCCTGGCGCGCATCCTCGCGCCGCGCCTGTCGGAAAGGCTGGGCCAGCCGGTGGTCGTGGAAAACCGCGCCGGTGCGGGCGGCGCGATCGGCGCGCGCTACACAGCCCAGGCGGCCCCCGACGGGCTGACGCTGATGATCGGCTCGATCTCCGAGATCGGCATCAACCCGAGCGTGAGCCCGAAGATCGGCTACGACGTGTGGCGCGATTTCGTCGCCATCGCGCCCCTGGCCATCACCCCCATGGTGCTGGTGGCCCACCCCTCGGTGCCGGCCGCTACGCCCAAGGAGGTGATCGCGCTGGCCAACGCCCGGCCGGGGCAGATCAACTACGGCTCCGCCGGCGCCGGCAGCGGCGCCCACATGGGTGCCGAGTTGTTCCGCTACATCACCCGGGTGGACATCGCCCATGTGCCCTACAAGGGCACCGGGGCGGCGGTCGCCGACCTGGCGGGTGGCCAGGTGCAGCTGGTGTTCACCACCCTGCCCTCGGTGATCGGGCTGGTCAAGGGCGGGCGCTTGAAGCCCATCGCCGTCGCCACCGCGCAGCGCGTACCCGCGCTGCCAGAGGTGCCCACCTTCGCCGAATCCGGCGTGCCGGATTACCTGATGGACTACTGGTACGGGCTGTTCGGCCAGGCGGCGCTGCCGCGCGACATCCAGGCGCGCCTGCAGGGCGCCCTGC
Source organism: Burkholderiales bacterium (assembly GCA_947456845.1). Classification (GTDB taxonomy): domain Bacteria; phylum Pseudomonadota; class Gammaproteobacteria; order Burkholderiales; family JAEUOS01; genus JAEUOS01. Next base: position 15,396 of record CANGUJ010000033.1, read on the forward strand.
GCGAGGTCATGCGCATGCCCGACGTCATGGCCAGCATGGACCGCGCCGGCCTCATCCCCATGGGCGGGACGCCGGAGGAATTCACGGCCTTCGTCAAACGCGACATGGATCGCTGGGCCGCGGTGGTCAAGGCAGCCAACATCAAGGTGGATTGAGGCCGCGCCGAAGCGCCGGAACCCGCCGCACCGGAAGAACTGAACGCAGGAGATTTGCATGCTCGACGTCATGGACGAAAGCCTGCCCGCCGCCGCCACCCGTTGGCTCGGCGCCTTCGGCGACGCGCTGGCCGGAGGCGACGTGGCGGCCACGCAAGCCCTCTTCAAGGAGGACTCGCACTGGCGTGACATGGTCACGTTCACCGGCGAGATCACCACCCTGAGCGGCGCTGCAAGAATCGCCGCGGCGCTGACCGCGCGCGGCGAGGGCAAGTCGCCCACCGGGTTTGCGCTCGATGCGGCGCGCAGCGCGCCGCGGGTGGTGACGCGCGCCGGCGAAAACGTGGTCGAGGCGTTCTTCCGCTTCGAGACCGCCCATACCCGCTCCCAGGGCGTGGTGCGCTTTGACGTGCCCGCGCCCGGCGGCGCGATGCCGCGGGCCTGGACATTGTTCACCGCCATCGACGAGATCAAGGGCCATGAAGAAAACATCGGCAGCCGCCGGCCGCGCGGCCAGGCCTATTCGCGCGACTTCACCGGGCCCAACTGGCTCGACCGGCGCCACGCCGCGGCAGCCTATGCCGACCGCGAACCCGACGTGCTGGTGGTGGGCGGCGGGCAGGCGGGGCTTTCCTGCGCGGCGCGCCTGAACCA
>CANGUJ010000034.1 GCA_947456845.1 Burkholderiales bacterium
AACAAGGCAGGCGCACCTACATTGCTGTCGCGCCGTCGCATCAACGCTGAACACCAGATCGAAATCGTTGGTGAGAAGCTGCGCGCGATGATGCCGTGGATCAAGCAGAAGGCGCTGGTCGACCGCTCGCGCAACTGATTCACCGGTAACGAACACGCCGGCAAGAGCGATACATCTTGCGCATGCCGCGATGCCCGCCCACGAGGCGGGCATCGCGCATTTGGAGTACCCCTTGGCCGACTGCGGTGTGGGGCATAATGCGGTGTGGATGCCGCGATCCGGCAAGGTGGCGCCCTCATCAGGCAAGACGAAAGGGAGCAGTGATCGATTTCCGCATGAAAATGGTCCGCATGAAGGGGCGCCGCTGATGCCGCTCAAGGAAACGGCGACAGACGCCGGCCGGGTGCGCGGCCTGCGGCGGCGCGGGGTCTACCTTCTGCCCAATGCCTTCACGACGGCCTGCCTGTTCTGCGGCTTCTACGCCATCGTGCAGGCGATGGCTGGCGACTACGAGCGCTCCTGCATCGCCATTTTCGTGGCCATGGTGATGGATTCCCTCGACGGGCGCGTCGCGCGCCTGACCCATACCCAGAGCGATTTCGGCGCCGAGTACGACAGCCTCGCCGACATGGTGTCGTTCGGTGCGGCGCCGGCGCTGATCGTCTACAAATGGGGTCTGGAACCCTTCGGGCGCTGGGGCTGGTTCGCCGCCTTCGTGTACTGCGCCGGCGCCGCGCTTCGGCTGGCGCGTTTCAACACCAATATCGATGTGGTTGACAAGCGCTTCTTCCAGGGCTTGCCCAGCCCGGCGGCGGCGGCGCTGGTGATCGGTTTTGTCTGGTTGGCCGATGACAACAAGTTCCCTCTCGACGACTACTACCTGCGCTATGTCGGCTGGGTCATCGCGCTGTATGCGGGCATTACCATGGTGTCTTCGGTGCCGTTCTACAGCTTCAAGGACATCAGCCGCACGCGGCGCGTGCCGGTGGTGGTGATCTTCCTGCTCGCCATCGCGATATTCGTCATCTCCTCCTACCCGCCGCTCACGCTGTTCACCCTGTTCGTCGTCTACGGGCTGTCAGGCTACGCGTTGTGGCTGTGGAATCTGTCGCGCGGCAAGAGGGCTGGCGACATCCTCAAGAAGCCGCCGGCCTGAACAGGCGCGCCCCTGGAGGTGCGCACGGCCGGCGTTACTTTTTCTCCAGAAACGCGGCCAGCGCCGCGTCGTGCTCCGGCGTGTGGTGCGCGATCGCCTGGAAGGCGGCCGACATTTCCAGCAGCGTGTCGAGGCGCACATGCTGTCCTTCGCGCAGCAGGCGCTTGGCCATGCGCAGCGCGGGGCCTGGGTTGGCAGCGATCCGCTCGGCCAGCGCCATGGCTGCCGCCATCAATTCCTCCGGCGCCACCACGCGCGACACCAGACCGCATTCGAGCGCCTCGTCGGCCCCGATGGTGTCGCCCGTGAAGGTCAGTTCCGCGGCCTTGGACATGCCCACCGTGCGCGGCAGGAGCCAGGCGCCGCCGTCACCCGGAATGATGCCCAGCTTGACGAAGCTCTCGGCGAACTTCGCCTTCGATGAGGCGATGCGTATGTCGCACATGCAGGCCAGGTCGCAGCCGGCGCCGATCGCCGGGCCGTTGACGGCGGCGATGGTCGGCACCTCGAGGTTGTAGAGTGCCAGTGGAATACGCTGGATGCCGGCTCGGTAGCCGTCGGCGATCTCGCGTGCGGAACCGCCTGCGATGCCTTTCTTGTCGCGCATGTCCTTGACGTTGCCGCCGGCGCAGAACGCGCTGCCGGCGCCGGTCAGGACCACCGCCTTGACCGAGAGGTCGGCGCGGACGCGCTCACACGCCGCCACCACTTCGGCCCATTGCGCGGGGGTGGACAGGGCGTTGCGCTCCTCCGGCTTGTTGAGGGTAAGGGTGACGATGCCCCCGTTTTGCTCGTATCTGACGAAATCCACTGCGACTCTCCTTGATGAAAACGTCCCTGCGCTACTGGCGCATCCTGCCGCGGCACCGGCCGTGTCACTCCGCCTTGGCGCCGGAATCCTTGATCGCCTTGGCCCAGCGGGGCATCTCGGCGCGGATGTAGGCAGCGTACTCGGCGGGCGTGCCGCCAAGCGCATCGGCGCCCTGCGCCGCCAGGCGCTGGCGCACACCCGCATCGGACAGGGCGCGATTGAGTTCGGTACCAAGGCGCGCAACGATCTCAGCCGGCGTGCCCGCCGGCACCACGACGCCCTGCCATGCGGCGGCGTCGAAGCCGGGCATGCCTGATTCGGCGAAGGTAGGCATGTCGGGCAGCACCGAGGATCGCTTCGCGCTGGTCACGGCGATGGCGCGCAAACGCCCGTCCTTCACATAAGGCAGGGCGGTGTTGATGGTGTCAGTCATGAATTGGGTCTGCCCGGCGGCCAGGTCCACCAGCCCCGGCGCGCTGCCCTTGTAGGCGATGTGTTGCGCGGAAAATCCCATCTGGGAGGCGAGCATGGCGCTCGCCAGGTGCGTAATGGTGCCGGTGCCGGAGGAAGAATAGTTGATCTGGCCTGGCCTGGATTTCACATAGTCGACGAATTCCTTCATGGTCTTGACCGGAATGGCAGGGTGCACCACCAGCACCATGGGGATGGCGGCGGTCAGCGTGACGGGCAGAAAGTCCTTGAGCGTGTCGTAACTGGAGCGCCCGTACAGCGCGGGATTGATGACGATGGCCGAGGTGTTGTAGAAGATCGTGTAGCCGTCATTGGGGGCCTTGGCGGCCAGCTCGGCGCCGATATTGCCGCCCGCGCCGGGCTTGTTGTCGACCAGCACCTGCTGCCCGAGCTGGTCGGCGAGCTTCGCACCGAGCACCCGGGCGACAATATCGGTCGGGCCGCCCGGCGGGAACGCGAGGATCATGCGGATCGGCTTGGCGGGCCAGGCTTGCGCCCAGGCGCCTGAGCCGCAGGCGATGCAGGCGAGCGCGATAAGGCCGCGCAGTTGGCGAATCATGTCGAGTGTCTCCCTTGTTTTGTCGCGGCGGGCGTCGGTTGTGCCGTCGTGCGTCGCGCAGCGACCGATCGTTATTTGCCTTCCCGGATCAGGCGTGGAAGCGGTCCAGCACCGCACCGGGACCCCGCGCGAGCCGGGTGTAGTCGGCGCCGTCATGCACCATCACGCCGTTGACCCATACGCCGTGTACGCCGCTGGGCTCGCGCACCATGCGGATGCCGCCACCGGGCAGATCGGCCTTGCCGACCGGGCGCGAGATGCCCACGCGGGCGGGATCGAACAACAGCATGTCGGCGGGCGCGCCCTCGACCAGCCGACCGCGTTCGGGGATGCGGAAGCAATGCGCCGGATGGCTGGTCAGGCGGCGTATGCCCTCCTCCAGGGTGAAGGTTCCGGTATTGCGCACCCAGTGCGACAGGAAGTGCAGGCCGAAGCCGGCGTCGCACATGTAGAGCAGGTGCGCACCCGCGTCCGACAGGGTGATCACGCCCGCCCGGTGCTTGAGAAGCGGTGCCACGCCGGCGTCGACATTCTGGAAGAACTGCCCGACGAAATGGGTGCCGAGGTCTTCCTTCAATGCGAGGTCGAAAAACGCGTCGACCGGGTCGGTGCCGAGCCGGCGCGCCAGGGCGGCGATGGTCAGCCCTTCGAATGCGCGGTGCTCCGGCAGGCAGGTCAGGCTGACGGTGATGCGCTCCCAGTTGCCGAGGAACAGGATGCCTGTCCTGGGGCTGGCCAGGTTGGCGCGGAATGCGGCGCGGAACGAGGCATCGGCATAGATGCGCCGCAAGCCGTCCGTGCCGGCGCCCTTGATCGCGTCGAATGCGCTGTGGGAGAGCAGCACGTAAGGGTCGTTGAGCGTGAAGTCGAAGGAGAGGGGCTGGCAACTGGTCAGCACGTACATCTGGTGGCCGCGGTCCTGGGCGGCCGCGCAGGCGTCGTAGTAGGTCATGCTGCGCTCCGGGGCCGCCTCGTTGTACATCGTGAGCACGGTCGATATGAACGAGGGCCGGCCGTTGGCCGCGCTGATCGATTCCATCACCTCCGGCGTGGCCCGCGTGCCGGTGGCGCTCATGAACACGCCGCGCCCGACGTCGCCCAGCACGCCGGTGAGCGCGCGCAGTTCGTCCTCGCTGGCGATCGTCGAGGGCATGGGGCGCCCGGCGAAGCCGCTGTGATTGGGCGAGAAGGATGAGGCGAAGCCGATCGCGCCCGCATCCATCGCCTCGCGCACCAGGCGGCACATTTCGGCCAGCTCCGCGGCGCTGGGGTCGACCTTCTCGGACGCGGCCTCGCCCATGACCGCGGTGCGGATCACGGAGTGACCGGCGAACACGGCCGTATTCAGGTAGGGGCCGACCCGGCGCAGCTGCGCCATGTATTCGGGAAAGCTCTCGAAGTCCCAGTGCACGCCCTGCAGTAGCGAATTCAGATCCATGCCCTCGACCACGGAAAGATTCTTGACCATCGTCTCGCGCAGCGGGGCCGGGCAGGGCGCGATGCCGAAGCCGCAATTGCCGATGACTGCGGTGGTCACCCCGAGGGCCGGGGACGGCGACATGGTGCGGTCCCAGGTGATCTGCGCATCGTAGTGGGTGTGCAGGTCGACGATGCCCGGCATCAGGGCGAGGCCGCCGGCGTCGACGACGCTGTGCGCAGCCTGCTTCACGTTGCCGATCGCAGCGACGCGGCCGTCGCTCACGGCGACGTCGGCGTCGACGCCGGGATTGCCGAGCCCGTCGAACACGCGGGCTCCCCGGATGATGAGGTCATGCATGGGTGTCTTCCTGTCTTCCCGAATTGGCGTCGCGTCATCCCCCGCCCCGTTCATGCCGCCCCTGCACGAGGCGGGCGAGAGGGTTTGGCCGTGGGGGCGCTGGTTCCATGACTATACCGGCGAGGCGGCAAAAACAACACCCGGGTTGCATGGAAACCCGAAACGGGATAAATTCCAAAACATGGCTATTGTTTTCTGTCCCCTCCTCGCCATCGCATCGATCCACAGCGGCCTCCTGCTGGGCCTGCTGCTGCGCCCCGCGCGCTAAAAACCTCCCCCCACAATTCGGTTCGTAGTAAGCGCACAAGGTGCCTGCAAGGGTATTTTGGCCGTCGCCGCGTACACGATCCGCGTCTTCCTTCCTCGCTAAACGATCGCTTCACCCAGGAGACCAGCATGAGTGCAGACCGCTTGTTCATTTTCGACACCACCCTCCGCGACGGTGAGCAAAGTCCCGGCGCCTCCATGACCAAGGAAGAGAAGTTGCGCATCGCCCGCGTGCTCGAAAAGCTCAGGGTCGACGTGATCGAAGCGGGCTTCCCGGCCTCCTCGAACGGGGATTTCGAAGCCGTCAAGGCGATCGCCGGCGTGATCAAGGATTCAACCGTCGCCGGGCTGTGCCGGGCGAACGACCGTGACATCCAGCGCGGCATCGACGCGCTCAAGGGCGCGAAATCATGGCGTATCCATACCTTCATCGCGACCTCGGCCCTGCACATGGAAAAGAAGTTGCGGCTCACGCCAGACCAGGTGTTCGAACAAGCCAGGCTCGCGGTGCGCTATGCGCGCAACCAATGCCCGGATGTCGAGTTCTCGCCCGAGGACGGCTATCGCTCCGACATGGATTTCCTGTGCCGCATCCTCGAGGCTGTCATCAACGAAGGTGCCACCACCATCAACGTACCGGATACCGTCGGCTACGCGGTGCCGGAGCTCTATGGCGAGTTTTTCAAGACCCTGCGCACGCGCATCCCCAACAGCGACAAGGCCATCTGGTCCGCGCACTGCCACAACGACCTCGGCATGGCGGTCGCGAACTCGCTGGCCGCGGTGACTATGGGCGGGGTGCGCCAGGTCGAGTGCACCATCAACGGGCTCGGCGAGCGGGCCGGCAACACCTCGCTCGAGGAAATCGTCATGGCGGTGCGCACGCGCAAGGATTTCTTCAAGCTCGACACGCGCATCGATCCTTCGCAGATCGTGCCGGCTTCGCGCCTGGTGTCGCAGATCACCGGCTTCGTGGTCCAGCCCAACAAGGCCGTGGTCGGCGCCAATGCGTTCGCGCATGCCTCCGGCATCCACCAGGACGGCGTGCTCAAGGCGCGCGATACCTACGAGATCATGCGCGCTGAAGACGTGGGCTGGAGCGCCAACAAGATCGTGCTGGGCAAGCTCTCGGGCCGCAATGCCTTCCGCCAGCGGCTCGAACAACTCGGCATCGAACTCGATTCCGAGACGCAATTGAACGAGGCCTTCGCCAAGTTCAAGGACCTGGCCGACAAGAAGGCCGACATCTTCGACGAGGACATCCAGATGCTCTTCGCCGACCACAACGACGACCAGACCAAGGAGCACTACAAGCTCATCGCGATGAAGCAGTCGTCGGAAATGGGCGAGTCGCCGCAGGCCAGCATCACCCTCACCGAGGGCGGTGTGGAGCGCAAGGCGCAGTCGCAGGGTTCCGGCCCGGTGGACGCCACCTTCAAGGCCATCGAGACGATCGCCAGGAGCGAGGCGGAATTGGTCCTCTATTCGGTCAATGCGGTGACCCAGGGGACCGACAGCCAGGGCGAAGTCACGGTGCGCCTGGCCCGGGCGGGGCGCATCGTCAACGGCGTGGGCGCGGACACCGACGTGATCGTCGCTTCGGCACGGGCGTATGTGTCGGCGCTCAATAAGCTGTTCGACAAGAGCGAGCGCCTGAACCCGCAAACCAGCGGGACGGTGTGAGCAACTGCCGCGCAGCTCGCGTGCTTGACCAGGCGCATCAGAGAAGGGTGCGCCGCGCCACGGCGGCCCGGCGATGGACGATGCCTTGGTCTGATGTGGCGCCCCGGCACGTGACGATCAGGGCAGCCGCAGTCTCGGGCAGGCCCTAAGCCACCGCGCGCAGACGGTCTCGATGCCGGGGCAGCACGCGTGACCAACGCGACTGTCCCGTGCGCGGGCCTTGCCTTGCGCGGATCAGGCGGGCGTGCGGCGGCTCGCGCCTACGACGACAAGCAGGCCCAATGCCATCATGGCCAGTTCCGAGGGCTCGGGCACAGCCAGCGCATACACGGCGTCGGCCACCTTCTGGTGCGCGAAGGTGGTTGGATGGATGGCGTCGTAGTAGAGCGATGTGGCGCAATCGGCCAAACCCGCACCGCAAGCGTTGGCCACATCGGTCAGGCCATTCGCTGCCGGATTGGACACGACGTTGCCCATGAAGGCGGACAGGTCGAAAAGCTTGACCCCGGCTTCCCCGGTGAGCCGGCTGGCCAAGGCGTTGTTGAACGATCCCGCGATGGACGAACCGAGCTGGGACCCCGTCAGGCCCGAGGCGGTCACGGGCACGGACTTCAGCCAGGGGGTTAGGCCAAGATTCAGCGGGTTCCAGACAATGATGTTTTGCGCGCCTGCGGCCTGCAACTGGTCGACGATCGAGCCCACGTCGGCCGCGTACGTGGTCGCGGCGGTGCCGATAACCGAGCTGACGATCCCCGGATCGGTCTGGGTGGCCACCTCGCCGAACGTGATGCGCGCGTTGTTGCTCCCGCCCGCCACGACGTACAAGGCGTTCGCGGGCGCGACATTGCTGTTGGCCAGAAGAAACGTCGAGGTTTGGGCAAGGAGGTTTGGAACGAGAAGGCTCGCGGCGTCGCCGCCGCTGGTGGTCGCGCCGCCGTACGCATAGTTGGTTCCGCCTGGCAACAGGGAAGGCAGCGCCGAGACACCCAAAGAGGATGCGAGGTATGACGCCCAGACCGGGCCATTGGAATACGTCCCGAGGGGCACCGGGCCGTACGTCTTCCATGAACCCAGGTAGGTATTCCCCGTGATGACCTGTAACGGATTTCCGCCGAACACACTCGAGTTGTTGCCCGAGTCCGACAGGCTGTCGCCGAAAACGTAAAGGGCACTGAACGGGCCGGCCAGCGCGGGCTGGGCCGCCAGGGCGGACGCCAGGCCGACGGCGGCGAGGGAACGTTTTATCGAGCGAGTGTTCAACGTTTTCCCCCATGTCGCGGACATGCCTCAGGCCGGGCGGATCGGGTCGGCATGCGGATGATCGCACTGCCAGTCAAGACCTGGGCTACGGCACCCGAACGTATTGTATCGGAGCAACGCAGCGTCGCTCGACCATGCGAGACTCATGCAACCCGCGCTGCGGGCGGTTGGTGCCGATGCTTCCAAAAGCCGTTGCTGTGGATCCTCGCATCACAGACCGTGGCGATTCGCCGTACGTCAGAAAGCAAAAAGGCGGACCCTCGGCCCGCCTTTTCGATCCGGGACCTGCGGCTGTTCAGGCGGCCTTGCGGCGAGCCACGCCGACTACCAGCAGCAAACCCGCGATCATCATGGCCACTTCGGACGGTTCGGGGACCGCCATCGCGAACATCGCGTCGGCGACCTTGCCCTGCGCGAACGTCGTCGGATGGATGCCGTCGTAGAACAGCGCAGTCGCGCAGGATATGCCGTTGGCGGCGGCGCCGCATGCGTCCTTGACGTTGCTGAGCCCGAGGCTCGCTGGATTCGCGACCGCGGCATTGATGAAGCCGAAAAGATCGAATACCCGTACTCCGGTTTCACTCGCCATGCGGTTGGCCAGTGCGCCATTCAGGGCATCGGATACCGTTGTCGCGAAGAAAGAGGGACTGCCCAGGGTGGGCCCGCCGGGACCGTTCTGCGCGAGTACGGCGGGGGTCAACCCGACGTTGGGCGTGTTCCAGACGATGATGTTGCTGTTGGCCACGCCCTTCGCTTGCAGGGCATCGACCATGTTGCCGATATCGTTCGCGTACTGGAACGCCGCGTTGCCGAGGATGGAACCGAACGAAGCCGGGGTCGCGGCGATGCTGGTCACCGCGGCGCGAACGTTGTTGCCGCCGCCCGCAATCACGTACAGGGCGTTGGTTGGCGACCCGAACAGCGCGAAATTGCTCGTGAACGTCGCGACCTGTGCCGAAAGGCTCGGGAAGCCGCCATTCGTGACCGCACCGCCGATGGCGAAATTGGTGCCGCCGGTCAGCCCCGGGGAGAGATTCCACGCCGGCGCCAGCGCGTAGGCGCCCGGCAGGTACCCTGCGCTCGAGAGTTGCGAGGCCAGTTTGGTCGCCCACACCGGGCCGTCGGAAAGAGTGCGGGAAGCATAGGCCGCGGAGGGAATGTACGAGTTGCCGGTGATGGTCTGACCGGGATCGAACGCGCCTAAGTTGGCGGCGCTTCCACTGTCGGACAAGCTGTCGCCAAACACGACGAGTCCGGAATAGGCGTGGGCGGCGAGAGAGCCCGCAAGACCGACGGCTGCAACGATCAACTTCAGGGCGCGGATTTTCAAGGGTGTCTCCAAGAAGCAGGGTTCAGGATTCAAATGCCATCGGCGCTGCAAACATCGATCTCCAGCGGACATTCCGGACCGGAATCATCGCCTGAACGTTTAATGTAATCTCGTAGTATGCTGAGAGAGTGGCGCCGCGTCAACATGCCACTTGAACCCAAGGTCGCGGGGTTTTGTTCAGCCGGGCATCAAAACACAGAGTCTGCCGGCGATGCCACGCCTCGCCGTTTACGCGATAGGCATTTTGTCCGGAATATCCAGAATGACCCGACATACGAGCCCGTAAACGGCATCAAACTGGGTTAAATTGGCGGTTGAGGGGTTTCGCGCACCAGCAACTGCAGGAATGTCAAAAATTGTGAAAAGACCGCCAAATCCGCGCACCGGGGTCCGCAAACCCGTGTCCTCAGCCGAGCGCGACGCCCGCGTCGATCTCGCCGCCTGCTATCGCCTGGCCGCCCACTATGGCTGGACCGACCTGATCTACACCCACATCTCCGCAAGGGTGCCGGGGAGTGAAGACCATTACCTGCTCAACCCGTTCGGGTTCATGTTCGACGAGATCACAGCTTCCTCGCTGGTGAAGGTCGACCTGGACGGCAACAAGGTCGATGACTCGCCGCACCCGATCCACCGCGCCGGTTTCGTGATCCACAGCGCCATCCACGCCGCCCGCCCGGATGCGGGCTGCGTGATCCACTCGCATACCCGCGCCGGCATGGCGGTTTCCATGATGAAGCGCGGCCTCATGCCGCTGTCGCAACATGCGATGCTGTTTTCCGGCAAGGTGGCCTACCACGACAGCGAGGGGTTTGCGCTCGATCTCGACGAACGTGCGCGCCTGGCCAACGACCTCGGCGACAAGCCGGTCATGATCCTGCGCAATCATGGCACGCTGGTGGCCGGCGAGACCGTGGCGCAGGCTTTTTCGATGATGTGGCATCTCGAGAAGGCCATGCAGGCACAGGTCGACGCGCTGGCCAGCGGGCTCACGCTGACCATGCCGTCGAAGCGGGTCGCCAAGGCGATCGCGCAGCGCGGTTTCTCCAACGCGAAAATCGAGGAGTACACCGAAGGCCAGAGTCCGCTTGGCCGCCTCGAATGGCCGGGGTTGCTGCGCATGCTCGACCGCATCGACCCCTCCTATCGCGACTGACCGAGCCAACCGATAGGCCCGACCTGCAGGCCGCATCGCCCGAGCCCGTGCCATCCCGGTAGAAGCCCGGCGCCCTTGCCAGGTTGCCTGCGGTAAGGGCGATGACATCGGCGCGCGATGGCATCCGTGGTTCCCCGGCGCCGTCCCCCGCTCAGACATGCCTGCCCGTCGCCGGACCAGGCCGGTGCGGATTCAGGGGGTCTCGTGCTGCGCCGGCCGCGGGTCCGGCCGCGCAGCGGCTTGCGGCACGTCCGCGTCGCCGTCGGTCAGCGTCATCAGGATGTCGGCATACCAGGCGCAGTTGAGCCCGAGCGATTCGTCCTGCTGCAGGTCGCGGTCGCCGATGTCCAGGCGCGCCGAATGGATGCCGAGCAGTTTCCAGGGCAGTTGGCCGTCGCCCGGTGCGCTCTGCGCCCGCATGACCACCGGCGCGCCGCTGGTGCCGCGGTGCGTGCGCGCATCGGTGAGGAAATATCCCTGCCCCTGGAACCGCAGGCCGAAGGATGAGGCGATCACCGCCTGGCGCACCACCGGCAGGTGATGCAGCGTGTCGTGAAAGCCGAGCGGAAAGCCGACGATGAGGACCGCCGAGCCGATCTCGATATCACCGAGTGCCGCCTGCAGGTGCGCCGGGGTGAAGGCGTGCATGACCACCGGATCGGGCAGGGCGGCGCGCTCGAGTTCGATGACGGCCACATCGATGGGGCTGCCGGTATCGCGACCGGTGCGCCAGACGCTCTTGCCGTCATGGTAGAGGGGGAGCGAAAAGCCGGTGGCGCGGGCGAGGTTGTGCCGATCGACATGCAGATCGATGGCAATCCGGTCCGGGAAATGGCCGCTGGGCTCGTCGATGAGCACATGGCGGCTGGTCACCAGATAGAGGCGCCGCCCGCGCGCGAAGAAGAATCCGCTGGCACTGGTGAGCAACCGGTCGCCGCTGTAGGTGCCCACCCGGGTGGCGGCCAGCAGCAGCGGCTCGGTCATCGGCATGCCTAGGGTGCGAGCTTGGCGCTGTCGGGCTGCGCCGGTTCGGCCGGTGCGGCGGCAGGGTCGCCGGGCGCGGCCGCATCGTCATGACCGGCGGCTTTCCTGAGCTTCTTTTCTTCCTTTTTCTGTTTCTTCGCAAGGTCGCGCTGGCGTTTCTGGAATGCGTAGTTCGGCTGCACCATGGGGCGGACTTTCCGTGTGTTCAGGCAATGGCAGGACAGGGTACGGCATTTCCCTGCCGGCCGCAGAACACGGGCCGGACGCGCCGGCCGCGTGCGCCGGGCAGGCCGGCTACTTGTCGGCCGTTTTGGTGGGACCTTCCCAGTCGCCGCCCAATGCCTTGATGAGGAAAACGGTGGTCAACAGGCGCTGGCCCTGCAACTGCGCGGCCAGACGTTCGCTCGCCAGCAGGCTTTGCTGGGCCGTGATCACGTCCAGGGCCGTGGCGATGCCGCCTTCATAGCGGGTGGTGGCGATGTCGAGGACGCGGCTGGCGCTCGCCACCGCCACCTTCGCCTGCTCATGGGCGCGCTCCAGCGCCGCCAACCCGATGATGCCGTCCTCGGCCTCCTGCATGGCGTTGAGCACGGTGCGCCGGTAGATCGCCACGGCGGCTTCATAGCCGGCCTTGGTGCCTTCGACGTTGGCGTTGATGCGTCCGCCGTCGAAAATCGGCTGTGCCATGGTGAAGCCGAACGACCAGATGTAGCTCGGGCCGGTGAACCACAGCCGCGCCAGCCTGCTCTGGCTGCCGAGCAGGGCCCCCAGGCTGATGCTGGGGTAGTAGGCCGCGGCGGCCACGCCGATCTGCGCGTTGGCGGCGGCCATGGCGCGCTCGGCCGAGGCCACATCGGGCCGGCGTTCCAGCAGGTCCGAAGGCAGGCCGATCGGCACGGACGGCGGATCGACCACCTTGCTCCGCGGTGCCAGTGAGAACAACGGCGCCGGGGTTCCCGTCAGGGTTGCGATGGCATGTTCGAATTGCGCTCGGGTGCGGCGCAGGACGTCGACCTGCACCAGCGTGCTGTCGAGCAGGGCTTGCGGCTGGGCCACATCCAGGCCCGAGGCGGCGCCGAGTTCGCGCCGCGACCTGGCCAGCGCCAGGGACTTGCGCTGCAACTCGATGTTGCGTGCGAGTACGTCCTGCTCGATGTCGATGGCGCGCAGGTTGAAGTACGCCGTGGCCAGGTCGGCGGTGAGCAGCAGGCGCACGTTCTCGAAATCCGCCGCCGATTGCTCGGCCTGGGCCCGGGCCCCCTCGACCAGGCTGCTGACGCGCCCTGCCAGGTCGATCTCGTAGTTCACCGCGGGGGCGAACACCATGTCGGTCTGGGTGGTGGAAAAGTTGGGCGCATTGTTGTTGGTGAGAGGCCGGTTGGCCGATATGCGCGTGCGCACATCGCGCACGTTGATGCCGACCTGCGGGTACAGGCTGCCCGAGACGCCGGCCAGCACCGCGCGCGCCTGCGTCAGGCGCGCCGCGGCGATCACCAGGTTAGGACTGTTGGCCAGGGCCTTGGCCTGCAGCGCGTCGAGTTGCGGATCGCTGAAGCGCAGCCACCAGGGGCCCTTGGGCGCGTCGTCGCGCGGTTTGCCGACGCGGAACGGCTCTTCGACTTTCCACGCCTGCGGCATTTCCAGTTGCGGCTTCTTGTACTGCGGCCCCACCGCGCAGGCGGCCAGCAGCAGCGCCAAGAGCGTGATGCCGCGGCGCAGACCGGCGCGCGATGGATTGGCCAGGCTCATGATTTTTCCTTGGCGGCGGGCGCGGCGGAGCCGCCCTTGGCGGGCCCGTCCTTCGCCGCATCCTTGGCCGGCGCATCGGCCGCGACGGTCACCCTGGTGCCGTCGGAAATCGAGTCGGAGGGATTGAGCACGAGCTGGTCCTTGCCGGTCACGCCGTCGAGCACCTCCACCGTCTGGCCGTAGTTGCGCCCGAGGCGCACCGTCTTGAGGCGCACCACCCCACCGCTCTCGATCACCGCCACGCGAATGCCGTCGGCGCGGATGAGCAGCGCATTGGAGGGGATGGTGAGCGCCTGGGTGGCCGCCAGTGGCAGCGAGGCCTGGACATAGGCGCCGGGCAGCAGCAGGCCCTCCTTGTTGGGCAGGTTGATCTCCACCTGCATGGTGCGGGTGGCCGTGTCGATCGCGCCGGCGGTGCGCACCACCTCGCCGCTGAAGGTCTGGCCGCGCAGCTCTGACTGGGTGACCGGCACCTGCTGACCGACCTTGACGAGGTTGGCATAGGCCTGCGGCACGTTGACGTATAGGCGCAGGGAGTCGGCCTGCGCCATCACGAACAGCGGACGGTTGGCGCCCGCGTCGATCAGGTCGCCCACGTCGACATTGCGGCGGATGATCACGCCGCTGAACGGGGCGACCACCCGCTTGAAGTTCGCCACCTGGCGCAGGCGGTCCATGTTGGCTTCGGCCGCGGCGAGGTTGGAGCGCGCCTGGATTTCGTTGCTGCGGCGCTCGTCGAGCTCCTGCTGGGATACAGCGTCCTTCTGCCGCAGCGCCTCCCAGCGTTCTCGCGTGCTGCTGGCGATGCCCAGGGCGGCCAGCGCCTGGTTGCGCGCGGCCACGCCCTGGGAGAGTTGCTGGTCGAGTTCCGGCGTTTCGATTTCCGCGAGCAGTTCCCCTTTTTGCACCCGGCTGCCGATGTCCTTTGTCCAGCGCCTGACGTAGCCGCTGGCGCGCGAGGCCACCGGCGCCTGCACGTAACCTTGCAGGGTGCCGGGCAGGGAAATGGTCTGGGTGGCGCCGGACTTCGGGTAGGCCGCCTTGACATAAATGGTGGCGCGCGTGCCGACGTCGGCCTCCAGCACCTTGGCATTGGCGCTGCGGCTCATGAGCGTGCGGCCGGCGCCCAGCCCCAGCAGGATCAGGACGATGATCATCACCATCCAGGCGCGGCGCACGACCTGCTCGCGCCTGGGCAGGTCCTGTCCCTCCGCAGGATGCACGGGATGGATGGCGAGTTCGTGGTGGCGTTGTTCGGTCATCGCTTCTACGACTCCTGCTGCACCGTACCGATAGGCGCGGTTGGGGTTTCATGGGCGGCCTGGCGGGCGGCATGACGGCGCGCCAGGCGCTGGTGCACACCGGCGAAGACGACCGGGACGAAGAACAAGGTCGACACGGTCGCGAAGATCAGGCCGCCGATGACCGCTCGGCCGAGCGGCGCGTTCTGTTCGCCGCCTTCGCCCACGCCCAGCGCCATGGGGATCATGCCGATGACCATCGCGAGCGCCGTCATCAGCACCGGACGGATACGGGTGGCCCCGGCCTCGAGCGCCGCGGCCAGCGCCGGCACGCCTTGCGCCAGCCGGTCGCGCGCGAACGACACCAGCAGGATGCTGTTGGCGGTGGCCACGCCCATGGTCATGATGGCGCCGGTGAGCGCCGGCACCGACAGAGTGGTGCCGGTGATGAACAGCATCCAGGCGATACCGGCCAGCGCGGCGGGCAGCGCCGCCACGATGATGGCTGCATCCACCCACGACTGGAAGTTGACCACCACCAGAAGGTACACCAGCACGATGGCCATCGCCAGTCCGACGCCCAGCCCGACGAAGGAGTCCTGCATGGTCTGCACCTGCCCGCGCATGACCACCTGGCTGCCGCGCGGCAGCTTGGGCTTGATGGCGTCTATCTTCTCCTGCACCTGCTTGGCCACGCTGGCCAGGTCGGTGCCCTGCACGCTTACGAACACCTCCACCACCGGCGTGATGTTGTAGCGCGATACCACCGCCAGGCTGCGGCTGGGCCTGGCTTCGACCAGGTTGCCCAGCAGCTGGGTGGTGCCGGTGCCGCTGCCGCCGGCGATGCCGGCTGCCCCCGCACCCACGGTCGTACCGACCGGGATGCCGAGCAGCGCATCGAGCGAATCGACGCGATATTGCGGTGTCGAGATCGACAGGTTGTAGACCACGCCGTTCTGCGGATTGAGCCAGAAGGCGGGCTGGGTCTGCGTGCTGCCGGCCAGTGCGATGAGCACGTTCTGGCCCACGTTGGCCGCGGAAAGCCCGACCTGCTGCAGGCGGCTGCGGTCCATCTGCAGGTCGATCGCCGGGTTGTCGAGGCGCTGATGTACATGCGCATCGACCGCGCCTGGGACCGTGTTGATTTCCTTGACCAGGCTGGCCGCCAGTTCGGCGTTCTTTTCCATCGCCGGCCCTGAGAACTGCACGTTGATGGCCGCCGGCAGGCCGAAGTTCAGGATCTGCGTGACGATGTCGGCCGGCTGGAAAAAGAACTCGATGCCCGGGAAGCGCTTGGGCAGTTCCGCGCGTAGTTGCGAGACGATCTCGCCGCTGGGGCGATGGCCGCGCTTGAGCGAGAGCAGGATTTCGCCGTCCAGCGAGCCGATGGTGCCGGCATTGCTGTAGGAGAGGTTGAGGCCGCTGTTGGGTACGCCCAGGTTGTCGAGGATGGTTTCCAGTTCGGTGGGCGGCACCATTTCGCGAATGACCGCCTCCACCGCATCGGCGATGCGCGCGGTCTCCTCGATGCGGGTGCCGGTGGGCGCGCGGAAATGCAGGCGGATCTGCCCGGCATCGGCGCTCGGGAAGAAGTCGCGCCCCAGGGCCGGATACAGCAGGCAGGAAAGCACGCAAAACGCCAGGAACAGCAGGGCGAACGAGCGGCGCCGTCCCAGCACGATGGACAGGATCAGGGCATAGGCGCGCCGCACGCGCTCGAAGCGCTCGTCGAACGCCAGGTACAG
>CANGUJ010000035.1 GCA_947456845.1 Burkholderiales bacterium
GCCATAGCCATCCTCAAGAGCAAGGCCATGGCGCCGGGTTGACGGGCGGCCGAAACAACGGCCGACCCAGCGGCCGAAACAACGGCCGACCCAGCGGCCGATGCAAACGCGGAATACTGTTTATTTTTACAGTATCATCTCGCCATGCAGCCCCTCAGCCACCAACCCGGATTTCATTGCCCCGTCTGCGGCTCGGAGGGGTATGTATACGTGGCCGTCGAGCGCCCTGACGGCACGCGGCGGGCGACGTCGCTTTTCCAGTGCTGCGGCTGCTCCGCCACCTTCACCGACCCCGACAAGTTCACCGCGCGCAGGCGCCTGGTGCTGCAACGCTCTGGCATGTCGGACATCTGGACGCTTGTACCGGCGCGCGACACCGCCGAGCATGGTTTCAAGGTCAGGGGCCCGGGGCGGAAACCCGGGTAGGAAAACGACCGCGAAGCCCGTGCATGCGCGCGCTCGCGCGCACCGGGGCGGTTAGCGCAACGCCTGCCGCAGCGCCTTTTGCACGCCCGGGTCGAGCAGTATTCCCCTGAGAATGGCGGCGCCGGATGCGATCAGCGCCTGGGTGAGCGCTGCGGTCGCCGGGTCGGCCGGCAGCGGGCGCGCACCCTGACCTGCCTGCGCCGGCCCCGCTGCTCGTGCCGATGCGGGACCTGGCGCCTCGCCGCGCATGGCCTTGGAGAGCCAGCTGCCGAGGTTGGCGCTGTACGGCCTGCGCCGGTCCTTCGGCAGAGCCGCCTGCGCCCTGGCGAGCCGGCGTTCACTGGTGAGCTTGATCCCCTTGGCCTGCATCTCCTGCGCGGCGCGGATCACGATATCGCTCTCCTGTGCCGTCCAGCGAATGCGAGACTTGGCCGACTTTGTTTTGGTTGCCATGTTGGTGCGCTCTTTCTTTGTTGCTGCAGTCTTTTGCCACAGTCCATTGCCACAGTCCATTGCCACAGTCCGCCGGACCATTTCCACAATCCCCCGAACCCTATTCTCGCACCATTGCCGGCTGAATTCGTCAACATGCGTCAATTGCATGCGAGACGGATGACAAAACCCGCATTTTTGGCGGATCATCACCCTTCAAACAACGAATCGACCGGCGCCTGCCAGTCCCACAAGCGCCTTGCCGGGCGGTGAGATCGTCAGCGCGCTGCAGCCCATGGGCATTTCGATGGACCCTACGACCGTATTTGTCGCCGCCTTCATATTCGGTTACGTGGCGGAACTGGCATTGCCCTGGATCTGGCGGCGCTGGTTCGGCTCAAGCCATGAGGCGCGCAGCCGCAGGCATGCCCGCAAGAACCCCTGGCGCATGCGGCGCTGAGGCAGGCAGCGCAACCCGCCCCCGGCCCGCCGGGCGTGTCTCCCGACCGCCTGCGCACGCGCCATCGCCGGCCGCGTCCGGCGGGGGTCAGTCGGCCAGCCGCCCCTTGAGCACCTGGCCGGCGAATTCGCCGGTCGACACGCCGTCCTGCATGGTCAGGGTGCCGTTGACGATCATCGCGCGAATGCCCTCGGCCTTTTGCACCAGACGCCGCGCGCCGCCCGGCAGGTCAGTCTCCACGGTGGGCAGGCAGGGCCGCACGCGCCCTTCTTCGAGCAACAGCAGGTCGGCCTTGTAGCCCTCCTTGACGAGCCCGCGGTCGGCCAGTTCGAACGCGCTGGCATTGTCGTGCGTGAGTTTCCTGATCGCCGCCTCGAGCGTGAAGGCGCCGCGCCTGCCTACCCAGTAGTGCAGGAAATGCGTCTGCAGGGAGGAGCCCATTTCCTGGCACACATGGGCGCCGGAATCCGAAAACGTGGCCAGCGTGCCTGGCTCGCGCAGCATGCCCAGCACGTCTTCCTTGCCTTCGTTGACCACCGGCTGCTGAAAGATCTGGTCTTCGCTGGCCAGCGACAGGTCGATCATCACCTCCACCGGATGCTTGCCCTGGTCCCGCGCGAGTTCCGCGACCGAAGGGTCATCCCAGTCCACACCGCTCAAGGCGAAGATGTTGTCGTAGTCGGGCTTGCGCGGGTCGGTGGTGGCGGCCCCGCCGCCCTGCATCTTGTTGTCGCGGGGCCGCATGGCGGCCTCGGCGGCGATGAGTTCGCGCCGCACCGCGGGGTCGCGCAGGCGCGCCTTTTGTTGTGCCAGCGGCAGCGCGCGCACCGCCTTCCAGGATGGAAGCCCGTCGAACGGCAGGTAGGATTTCAGCGAGAAGATGGCGTTGATCGGCCGCGTGGTGCCCTGCCCGAACATGCGTCCGCCGGCGGCGTTGACCTCGCGAATCACCTGCGACTGCGACTGCCACGAGGCGGGATCGTCGCCCTGGCGGGTGGAGATCAGCCCGAACATGACAGGCCGCCCGTGGTGCAGCGCGAAATGCCGCATGCGCTCCATGAAGGCGGCGTTCTCGGTGCGGTTGAGCACGTCCGGCCCGGCCTGGAAGATGCCCGCGCCCAGTTCGGCCATCGCCGCCACCATCGCCTCGATCTCGTCCCAGCCGGCGATACGGCTTGGCACCGGCGTGCCCGCGGGCGTCAGGTGGGTATGGGTGCGCGAGGTGGAGAACCCGATCGCCCCGGCCTTCAAGGCATCCTGCACCAGCGCGGCCATCCGCGCGATCTCGTCGGGCGTGGCCCGCTCGGTCAGCGCCCGCGCGCCCATCACATACATGCGCACCGCGCTATGGCCGATGTACATCGCGTGGTTGAGCGCCTTGGGGCGGCGCTCGACCGCGGCCATGTATTCGCGAAACGATTCCCAGGTCCAGTCGATGCCGGCGGCCATGGCGGCGCTGGATATATCCTCCACGTAGGAGAGACTGTCCGCCACCCGCTGGCGGTCTGCCGGCCGGCAGGGTGCCAGGGTGAAGCCGCAGTTGCTCATCACCACCGAGGTCACGCCGTGATAGCAGGAGCAGGTGCCGAGCGGGTCCCACATCACCTGCGCATCCATGTGGGTGTGGCCGTCGATGAACCCGGGCGAGACGATCAGGCCGTCCGCGTCGATGACGCGCCTAGCGGTGTCGCCGATGCGCCCGATGCCCACGATGCGCCCGTCCTTGACGCCGACGTCGGCCGCGTAGCGCGCGCCGCCCGAACCATCGACCACCGTGCCGCCACGGACCAACAAATCCAGTGTCATATCCCGCTCCCTTGGCATGCGTGCCCGCGTAGGCGCGGCGCGCGCAGCGCATGTTGTAGCAGCTTGCGTCGCAACCCGCCAGCACGGCAGGTGCCCGCCGACCTCCGCCGCTCTCAGCGCTGCAGCGCGGCCACCAGCGTGTTGGAAAACTCCAGCCGTTCCGACATGGTGCGGACCACCATCGCATGGAAGCGCGCGACGATGTGCGGATGGGTGCGTTCCAGCCCCTCGAGGGCGGCTGCGCGCAGTGCGTAGACCACGCTCTCGGACAGCACCACCACGTTGGCGCTGCGGCGGCCGGCGCGGTAGAGGCCCATTTCCCCCAGCAGGGTGCGCGGCCCCAGCGAACGCAGGCGCCGCACGCCGCCCTCAGGCAGCGAAAGTTCGATGGCGACGCTGCCGCGCTCGACGAAGTACATCACGTCGGCCGGCTCGCCCTGCCGGCACAGCACGGTCCCGGGGCCGGGGGTCAGACGTTCCATCACCGTCATGAGGGCTTCGCTGGCGTCGCCGACCTCGGCCTGCAGCCAGTCGCGCATCGCCCCGGCCGCGGAGGCCTTGGCCGCGCCGTGCGTGCGCAGGATCTCGTCCTCGCAGTATTCGACCGCGCTGTCGAGATCCGGGAAATGGGTGACGGCGCGCAGATTGGCGTCGCCGCCTTGCGCCCACTTCGCGCGCTCGGCATCCCCCATGCCGGTGATGAGCAGCCGCGCGCCCTGGGCATGGGCGCTGAAGGCGATTTTCCTGAAGCTGCTCACCGCGGAGGCATCCACGCCGTGCACCAGCTTCATGTCGAACACCAGCAGGCGCGCCTTGGCGCCCTGCGCGGGAAAGGCCTCGCGCAACACCGACCGGTACAGCCGGTCGGCCATGCCGAAGAAGATGAAACCCTGCAGGACGAAGATGCGCAGTTCGTCGCCGTGCTGCGCCAGCAGCACCTTGTCGGCGGCGGAGCGCTCATGGCTGCTGCGGAACTCCCTGCCCGAGAGCGCGTACTTGATCACGCGCAACCTGCTGTAGCTGACAGCGAACAGCACGCACCCGGCCACGATGCCGACCGCGAGGCCCTGGCCGAATCCGAACAGCACGGTCACGGCGAAGATCAGGATAAGCGCCGCATATTCCGCCCGCGGCAGCTGATGCCTGCTTTGCATGACCCACCGCTGCAGGATGTTGACGCCGAAGAAGGCCAGCAAGCCGCCCAGGAGGGCCGGCGGCAGGTAGCCGATCAGGCCCATGCCGGCCCATGCCAGGACGAAGGCGACGATCGCGAACGCGATGCCGCTGACACGCGTGGTGCCGCCCAGCCGCTGGTTCATGAGGCTGCGGCTGAGCGACAGGTAACCGAGCAGGCCGCCGAGCAGCGGCGCCAGCATGTTCGCGCTTCCCTGCAGCACGAGTTCGCGATCCATGTCGGCATCGACCCGCGATTCGACCTCCAGCGCGGTGGCGTTGATCAGGATGGTGAGCATGGTGATCAGCACGAGCGTGCCGACCTCGCCGGGATTCCTGAACGGGAAGGACCAGTCCGCACGACCGATCTCCTGCAGGGACCATGGCCACCAGGGCTGCACTTGCGCCGGCATCGCGAACAGCCACCCTTGCGCGCGCGCCTGGTCCGGCGACATGCCGGCGAGCCACAGCGCCAGGTGGAACGACAACAGCCCCGCCAGCAGCATCAGCGGCAGCGCCAGCGCATGGCGCAGATGCCTGAGCGCTGCGACCAGCGCGCCCGCCCACAGGGCCCCGAGGACGAGCTGGGAAAACTGCGCCGTGCGGACAAACCCCGGCGCCCACAGGCCTGCCAGGGGCATGCCCGCCATGACCCGCACCGCCCCGGCGATGGTCAGCGCGCCGGCGGCCGCCAACAGGCCGCCCACCACGGGAAACGGAATGAAGCGGATCCAGCGCCCGGCGCGCATCCGGCCCAGAACGGCCAGGCACACCCCGGTGATGAATGTGGACAACGCCAGCAGGTACAGCACCCTCGGCACCGCGGCGGCCGCATCCCCGCGCGCAGCCGCCTCTGCGGCGACCGCGGCGGCCATCGTCGCCATCACCGCGCTGGCGTTGCCATCCGAGGCCGACACCGCAAAGCGGAATACGCTGAACAGGGCCACCACCAGCGCGGTGGCGCCCGTGCCGATCAACAGGGCACCGATCCCCTGCGAAAAGCCGGCAGACAGGCTGCCCGAGAAGATCATCGCGGCGAAACTCAGGCTGTAGACGAGCGAGATCAGCGAGGTGACCGCCCCGCTGGTCGCCTCGCGGGAGAACTGCCGCAACGTCATGCCGGATCCCACGCGGCCCCGCCCTTGCGAAAGGAAGGCTCGATCAAGTGTTCAGGGCGGGCCCGGCCGGCCGGGCTTGTCGGCGCGCTTCATCCTGGCGCAAGAAAACCTGCCAGTCAGGCGTCCCGCAGCACCAACGAATTGCCGATCAGCCGGCCCCGATATTGTTTGCCGCCGGCGCTCAATTCGACATCTTCGCCGCGTACCCGTCCCTTGATTTCCTGTGTGGTGGTGCCCGTCTTGAGCGTGCCGCTGAGCATCTGGTACTCCTGCTTGAGCGTCACCTCGCCCTGCGGGACGGCATAGGTGCCAGCCACCTTGCGCGGCACCACCCAGTAGAGCACCGTGCAGTAGGCGTTGTCGCAGCCGGCCTGGCCCTGCAGGCTGATCCGTTCATCCGGCTCCCAGTCGCCCATGGTGAAGGTGTTGGACACCAGGCGCGTGCCGGGCTTCAGGTCGAGCAGCTTGGGACGCAGTTTCAGGTTGATGTCCGTGAGCAGGAACATGGTGATCACGGTCGCCTCGGCGAAGCTGGTCTCGAACAGGTCGGCCTTGACGAAACTGGCCCGGTCGGCGACGCCGGCCTTCTCCGCATTGCGCTTGGCATATTCCACCATGTCAGGGTTGTACTCGATGCCCATGGCGCGCGCGCCGCGCTTGGCTGCGGTGATGACGGTACGGCCGTCGCCGGAGCCCAGGTCCATGACCACGTCCGCAGGGCCGACCTTGGCGACCTCCATCATCTTGTCGACCGCAATCTGCGGGGTCGGCAGCCAGATGACGTCCTTGCCCTGCTGGCCGGGGCGCGGCTCGAACGGCGCCGCCGGGGAGCCGGCAGCGGGCTGTGACTGCGCATGGGCCAGCCCGGTCAGGGCGGCGAACACGACAACGGCGATGCGGTGCGAAGCGGATGCGTACATCGAAAGGTTCCTCCAGGAATCCATACGGGATGGCGAATTATGCAGTAGCGCGCGCTGCGTTGCGGCAATCCGCTTTGGTGTACGCTGGCTGGAAACGGTAGCCGTGCCGCCCATCCGCATCCCTCGCGGATGCGGCAAAGCATACAAGGCGCGCCCGTCGACAGCGAGGAGAAGACCATGCGGATTCATGACCCGGGCGCCCCGGTCGGCGTGCAACGGTGGTGCCTGGCCATGGCGGCCATCCTGGGCCTGTGCCACGGCGCCGCGGTGCAGGCGCAGGCCGACTACCCGACCCGCCCGATCCGCATGCTCATCGGCGGCCCGCCGGCCTCGAGCGGCGATATCGGCGGGCGCCTGCTGTCGACCCGGCTCGCCGAGCGGCTGGGACAGGCGGTGGTGGTGGAAAACAAGCCCGGCGCTTCCGGAGCGGTGGCGGCGCTGGAAGTCGCGCGCGCCGAGCCGGACGGCCACACGCTGCTGTTCACCGCCAGCTGGCACTCCACGGCGGCGGCGGTAAAAAAGAGCCTGCCCTATGACACGCTCAATGACTTCACCTTCGTCTCGACCTTCATGACCTACGGCATGATCGTCGGCGTGCGCCAGGAGTCGCGCTTCAAGCGCCTCGAGGATCTGCTGGCCTTTGCCAAGACCAACCCGGGCAAGCTCACCTTCTATTCAGTGGGCCCGGGCTCCGCGCATCACCTGATAGGCGAATGGATCAATTCCCTGACCGGCGCGGAGATGGTGCATGTCCCTTACAAGGGCAGCCCGGCCGCGCTGATCGACCTGCTCGCCGGACGGGTCGACGTGATGGTCGACACCATGACCTTCGGCCTGCAGCAGGTGGTAGGCGGCAAGGTGCGCGCGCTCGCCATCACCTCCCGCGAACCGCTGGCCGCGCTGCCCGGTGTGCCGCCGATCTCTGCAGCGCTGCCGGAAATGGAATACGAGTCGTGGCTGGGCGTGCTTGGGCCGCGCAACATGCCGCCGCGGGTACTGGAGCGCATCAACCGGGAGATCCGCGAGGTGATCGCCACGCCCGAGGTGGCGCAGCGCATCCGCGACCTGGGCGCGATTCCGCGCGGCAGTTCACCCGAGGAGTTCCGCATCCGCAGCGAACGCGAGATCGCCCGTTTCAAGAGCATCGTCGCGGCGCGGCGCATCCCGATGGAATGAACCGTCCGCGCGGCCTGCGCGCCGGCTAGCCCGCGTCGCGCAACTCCAGGATCTTGCCCTTCAGGCGGCCGGTGTAGCGCTTCTCTCCGGCGGAGAACTCGATCACCTCGCCGCGCACCCGGCCCTTGACATCGAGGCCGGCGCCGCCGCTCTTGAGGGAGCCGGTGAGCATCTGGAACTGCTGCTTGAGCGTCAGCTCGCCCTGCGCCACGCTGTAGGTGCCGGCCACGCGGCGCGGCACCACCCAGTGCAGCACCGTGCAGTAGGAGCTCTCGCAACCCGGCTGGCCGTTCAGGTCCACCTTGACGTCAGGCTCCCAGTCGCCCATGGTGAAGGTGTTGGATACGATGCGAGTGCCCGGCCTGAGCGCCAGGATCTTCGGCCGCAGCTTCAGGTTGATGTCCGGCAGCAGGAACATCGTGATCACGCTTGCCTTGGAGAAGTCGGTCTCGAAGAGATCCGCCTTGACGAAGCTGGCCTTCTGCGACAGGCCCGCTTTGTCGGCGTTACGCTTCGCATAGGCGACCATGTCGGGGTTGTATTCGATGCCCATGGCGGTCGCGCCGCGCCTGGCGGCGGTGATCACGGTGCGGCCATCGCCCGAACCCAGATCCATCACGAAATCCCGCGGGCCTACCCGCGCCACATCCAGCATCTTGTCGACCACCACCTGGGGCGTCGGCAGCCAGATCACGTCCTTGCCTTCCTGCCCCGGCTGCGGCTCATAGGTCGCGGCGGCCTCCGGTCCCGCCGGTTTGTTCTGCGCCTGGGCGAGACATGCAAAAACCGCGAAGACGGCTGCGGCGATTCGTGGTGAAGCTGCGAACATCGGAACACTCCTCGAACAAGACATGGGTGGGTTGACGGATTATGCCGGAGGGCCATCGCCCGCGGCTTGCTCGCCGATGTCGTCCTCGGGCGCCTGCCACTCAAGCAGTTCGGCGAGCCGGCACACGACCCACCTGGCTTCCGGCGCGGAAAAACCCGCCGCATCCGCTGCAAGCCCGCGCTGGCAACGCCTCAGGATGTCGCGCTCCGCCAACCCGGCGGTCGCCGCCTGCGCCTGCGCATGTTCGACCAGCGTGACCGCCATGTCCTCGCACTGTTCATAGCGCACCAGGATCACCCCGTGCGGCGCGGCCGGATACGCGCGCCCGGGGCGCATGTAGAGGCGGATGAAGGATTGCGGAATCTCGATCTGGTTGTCCATGGTCATGGGGTGGGGGTGGGCGTGGCCGGGAGCCGACCGGACAGGCGCGGGCGGCGCACCGCGCCTGTGGTTGGCGACCGGGCTCTCCGCGCGGCCGGGCACTGCGCGCCTGACAAGACTGTATTTTAATACAGTCTCAATTTCGCCGTCTCCCGGTCGTTACGCAGACATGGGCGCGCAGCCGGCCGCACATCGACCCGCGCGGCACGCGCCGGCCTCGACCAGCGAAAGGACCCTTCAATGGACCCCTCACCGGGCAACATCGCGACAGCAAGCGGGCCTGTCGGACCCGGACTCATCCAGGGGCCGCCCTTATGGTGGGCCAGCAGGCCGGCCGCCGTTGAGGAGACCCTGGCCAACCCGCAGATGCGCGAAGTCGAGTCTGCGGCCCGCCCGGGCCTTCTGCGTCCCGACCCGTGGCGCTGATCCGCCCGCCTTCCTGTAGCATCCACCGCAGGAGGGCAAGGCATGACCGATGAAGAAAAGAGGGAGATCTCGCAGTTCGTCACCGACGCCCAGGCGTTGACGCTGAGCGCGCTCTCCCAGTCGCTCGCGGTGGTCGTCGCGCGCCTGGCCTGGCATGTGCAAGCCCACGAAAAACTGCGCGCCGACCTGCGCGATTTCCTGCGCGACTTCAAGCCCGACCGGCCCGATGACCAGACATCGGTCATGATGCATTCGATGATGACCGCGGTCATGCGCCAGATGCTGTTGCGCTTAAGCGAGATCCCGGACCTGGAAAACCCCCCGAACGACTAGACAGCGGGCACAATGGCGCGATGCTCGTCCTGGAAAACATCGACCTGACCTGCGATCCCCGCGCCGCGCGCTACGTCAAGAGCGAAACCGTAGCGGTCACGTTCGCCCGCGCCGACGGGGAACTGATCAGCCTGGAAGGCCCGAACCGCTTTCGGGCGGGGGATGCACTCATCAGCGGCGCCACCGGCAGCCGCTGGAGCGTGGCGCGGGAACGCTTCGATGCGAGGTACGCGCCGGTGGCGCCGCTCGCCGCCGGTCAGGACGGCGCCTACGCCGCTCGGCCCATCCCCGTGCTGGCACGACAGTTCGACCAGCCGTTCAGCGCCGCACGCGCGGCGGGCGGCGACGTCCTCACCGGCAACGCCGGGGACTGGCTGCTACAGTACGGTCCCGGCGATTTCGGTGTCGCTGCACACCAGCGGTTCGTGCGGATCTACCGCAACATCGGCTGACGCCGCCTTTCACCCTCGGCCCCCATCGGGAACAACGTGCTCAAGAAACTTCTCGGCCTGGTTGCGGGCATCATCGCCGTGATTGCAAGCCTGATGTTCTTCATGGTGGCCTTCGCGGTCATCGTCGCGGTGGCACTGGTGGTGTGGGCGTATTTCTGGTGGAAGACCCGCAAACTGCGGCGCGCCATGCGGGAGCGGCAAGACACGGCCGCCGGCGGCACGGTGATCGACGGCGAGGCCGTGGTGGTCCGCGAATACACCGTCCAGGCGACGCACGTTCTTGCGCACCAGACGCGCGATGCGCCATCGCCACCGGATCGCGCGCCACCACCGCAAGATGCCCCAAAAGCGCCGTAGCGCAGCACGCAAGGCCGCGGCTTTTGCGCGTAAAGTTGTGCGCTCGGGAACGCCGCGAAGACAAACACTTTCGCGCCGGCCGGCAGGCTAAGACTGCTGCGGGCCGCGAAAGACATCTGAACAGGAGACCCCATGACCATCCGCCACGTCCTGACCGGTTTGACGGCCGCGCTGTTCGCGCTCGGTGCATCGTTCTCGAACGCCCAGGAGTTTCCCGGCAAGCCGGTCACCCTGATCGCGCCGTTTCCCGCCGGATCGGTCACCGATACGGTCACCCGCACGCTCGCCCAGGGACTGCAGGAGGTTCTCGGCCAATCCATCGTGGTCGAGAACCGCGCCGGCGCCCAGGGCACGGTAGGCGCCGCCCATGTGGCGCGCAGCAAGCCCGACGGCTATACCCTGCTGATGGCCTCGTCGGGCATGTTCGTTGCGAAAAGTTTCTACAAGACGCTTTCCTACGAACCGACCGACAGCTTCCAGGCGGTGGCCGGCGTCGGCTCCACGTCCATGATGTTCATGGTGCCGGAAGCCTCCCCGATCCGGACCATCGAAGACCTCACGCGCGCCGCGCGCGCCGACGGCAAGAGCGTCTCGATCGCCTTCGGCTCGCCGAGCGGGCAACTGGCCCTCTCCCTGTACTCGAGCGCAGCCAAGGTGAACCCGGTGCCGGTCAGCTATCGCGGCATCCCGCAAGCCTTGACCGATCTGCTGGGCGGGCATGTCAAGGTGGCCATCGTCGATGTGGGCAACGGCGTGGCGCAGATCAGCTCGGGCAAGATGCGCGCGCTCGCCATTTCCGCCCAGGCGCGCACGCCCGCCGCGCCGAATGTGCCAACGCTCGAGGAAGCCTTCCCCAACGTGGGCGTGTCGCTGGAGACCATCATCGCCATCGTCGGCCCGGCCGGCATGCCGCCCGCGGTGGTGGAAAAACTGTCCAACGCCACCCAGGCGGTCCTCGCGCGCGCCGACGTCAAGGCGCGCTTCGCCAGCCTCAATACCGCCATGCTTCCGCTGGGCACCGCGCAACTGATCCAGCGCATCAGGTCCGACAACCCGAAGTGGGAAGCCCTGATCAAGCGGGCAGGCATCGAACCCGAATAGGCCAGATCGCAAACCATGCAAGCCAAGACCGCCCTCATCGCCGGTGCCACCGGCGCCACGTCCAAGCGCCTGGTCGAAGTCCTGCTGGCCGGCGGCTGGCGGGTCATCGGCGTGTGCCGGCGTCCGCCGGCGCCGCCGCATGCGCCTGGCCTGTCCTACCTGCGGGCCGACCTGCTCGATGCCACCGGCTGCAAGCGCGATCTCGCAGTGGCTACCCAGGTCACCCACGTCTTCTACACCGCCCGCGCACCGTTTGGCGAAGGCGGCGTCGAGGATGTGCCGGCCAACCTGGCCATGCTGAAGAACGTGCTGGACGCGGTGGAGGCCGCGGCGCCGGGGCTGCGCCATGTGCATCTGGTGGAGGGCCAGAAGTGGTACGACGTGCGCCTGCGGCCGCCGCGCACGCCCACGCGCGAGGACGACCCGCGCCACATGCCGCCCAACTTCTATTACAACCAGGAAGACCTGCTGCGCGAGCGGCAGGCCGGGCAGGCCTGGACCTGGTCGGCCTCGCGGCCGCATTTCGTGTACGACTATTCGCCGGAGCGGCCGCGCAACATCGTCTCGACCATCGGCGCCTGGGCGTCCATGTGCGCGGCGCACAGCCTGCCGCTCGATTTTCCGGGCAGCCATGGCGCTTGGAACGCCTTGCTGGAAATCACCGATGCCACCCTGCTCGCCCGGGCCATGGTGTGGATGGCCGAAAGCGACAAGGCGCATAACCGCGCCTACAACGTGACCGACACCTGCCAGTTCCGCTGGCGCTGGCTGTGGCCGCGCATCGCGGCGCATTTCAACCTGCCCGTGGGCGAGGTGCGCCCGCTCAAGCTGGCCGACTGGATGCGCGACAAGGGCGCCGCCTGGCAGCGCATGGTGGACCGCCACCACCTCGTCGCCAACCCGCTCGGGGACCTGGCGTCATGGGAATTCGCGGACTTCTACTGGAACCTTGACCACGACAACATCGCCGACACCACGCGCATCCGCATGGACGGCTTTCACGGCGTCATCGACACGGGCGCGCAGATCATCGACTACCTCGGGCGTTACCGGCAGGCGCGCCTGCTGCCGTAGCCGGCGCGCCGGACTCGATGCGGCCGCCGCTCAGGTCTGCGGCGGCAGCGCCGCGACATGGTCCATGATGGCGCCCGGCGTGGTCCACCATGCCCGCCCGTCGTTGACGATGTGCGACAGCGCGCGGCGCAATTGCTTGAGACGGTGCGGCTGGCCCACCAGATAAGGATGCAGGGCGATGCCCATCACCAGCGGCTGGCCGGCCGAAGCGCCGGTCTGGCCGTGCGCCTGGTTGATCATCTCGTCGTAACAGTCCATGATCATGCCGGCGAACTCCTCGGCGCCGCACTGGCGCCCGATCACTGCGGGAATGTCGTTGATCTCCTGCGGATACGGGATGCTCCACAAGTCGCCGTGCGCGGTGCGCATCTTTTGCGGCATGTCGTCATGGCACCAGTTCAGGGTGTAGGCATAGCCCGCCGCCTTGAGCAGGTCGGGCGTGGCCGGACTCTCCGAAATCCACGGCGACAGCCAGCCGCGCGGCGCCGCGCCCTCCGCGGCGGCGATGCGCGCGGTGCAGGCCTCGATCAGCGCGCGTTCGTCGGCCTCGCGCATGTCGCCCTGCCGTTCGGCATTGGTATGGCCGTGGCCGATCACCTCGACGCCATGCGGGTACTGGTCGGCACGGAAGGCGGCGATGACCTCGGGGCAGTAGTCATAGAGGGCGGTGTTGATCAGCAGCCCGACCGGCAGGCGGAATTCATCGAACAAATCGCGGCAGCGCCACACCCCGACCCGGTTGCCGTAGTCGCGCCACGCGTAGTTGAGCACATCCGGCTCGGCGGACGGCGCGAGCCTGGCACCCATGCCGCGTCCGTACTCGAAATGCTCGACATTGAAGCCGATGTACACCGCGAGGCGGAACCCGCCCGGCCAGGCATAGCCGTCGCGGCCGGTGATGGGGGAATAGTCGTAGCGGCCGTGCCCGGCCAGGGTTCGCAGCATGGTCATTGCGGTTCGCTCAGATCTCGTCGATGGAAGTCGCGCGGGCGGCCTGGGCATCCCGCCCCTTCTCGCCCAAGGCATAGCGCTCGCGGGTGTTGATGTAGAAGCTTGCGCCGAAGCGCGCCACCGGGAAATACGACTGCAGGCGCACCCGATACTTCTCGAGGTCGACGAGGCCGTCGCGGGCATGCAGCCAGAGCACCTTGCCGATGAAGATGTAGCGGCTGTCGGTCTCGAGCTTCTCCCACAGCCGGCATTCGAACGCCACCGGCGCCTCGGCGATGCGCGGCGGCTGCACCGCAATCGACGGCGCGGTGGTGAACCCCACCATCTCGACCTCGCTCACCTCGGGCGGCACACGCGCGCCGCAGGCATGCATCTGTTCGGCGATCGGCTCGTCGGCCAGGTGCACCACGAACTCACCCGAGGCAAGGATGTTGGTGGCGGTGTCCTTGACCTCGCCGTCGGCATGCTTGTTCACGCTGATCATGACGATGGGCGGCTCTTCGCCCAGCATGTTGAACATGGAAAACGGCGCCGCGTTGACCACGCCGTTGGCGCCCAGCGTCGTGACCAGGGCGATCGGCCGCGGCACGATCAGGCTGGACATCAGCTTGTAGCGCTGGTACTCGGTGATTTTGGAGAAATCGATCTGCATATGCCTGCTCTCGGTGCGACATGGTTCGGGTGCGGCATCGTGCCGGCACGGCATGGCCCGCGCAACCCCCGGCAGGATAAAGCAGAACGCGGTGAAGACCCTTGCCCGCCCCCTGCGCCCCCGCAGGCGTGGCTGCCCGGCCCGTCGGCTATCCGGCCACCTGGCCGCCGGCCCCGAGCCTGACCACACTGTCCGCCTCAAGACCGGGCGGCAGCACGTGCGCGATGAAAATCATGGTGGCGCTGCCGCGCAGACGGTTGACCGTCATCGCCAGTTGCGCCGCCGATTCCGCATCCAGCCCCGAGGTGGCTTCATCGAAGATCAGGACGGACGGCCTGCGCAGCAACGCCCGCGCGATCGAGATGCGCTGGCGCTGGCCGCCCGACAGGCCGACACCGCGCTCGCCCAGCACGGTCTGGTAGCCCTGCGGTAGTTGCTCGATCACCTCATGGATGCCGGCCTGGCGGCAGGCGAGTACGACTTCCTCGAAACTCGCGCCAGGACAGGCGAGCAGCAGGTTATCGTGCACCGAGCCGGAAAACAGCGTGGTTTCCTGCGGAACCACGCCAAACCGGGCGCGCAGATCGTTGGCGCTCATGTTGCGCGTGTCGGCACCGTCGACGAGGATGCGGCCGTCGCCGGGCGGATAGAAGCCCAGGATCAGCTTCGCGAGGGTGCTCTTGCCGCATCCCGAGGGGCCGGTGACGACCGTCAGCTCGCCCGGCGCGAAGGTCAGGTCGAGGCCGCGATACAGCCACGGATGCGCGTCGCTGTAGCGGAACGAGACGCCGGCAAGACGGACCTGCCCACGCCCGACGCCGTCGCCGGCGCGCTGCGGCGCCACGCTATAGTGCTCGGCCGGCATGTCCATGACATCGCCCAGGCGCCTGACGCTGACCCTGGCCTGCTGGAATTCCTGCCACAGGCCGACCAGGCGCAGCATCGGCTGGCTCATGCGCGAGGCGAACATCTGGAACGCCACCAGCATGCCCACCGTGAAGGCCGCGCCGCCGGCGGACGCGGTGTTGGCCGCATCCATCACCAGGACGGCGCCCGCGACCAGGATGGCCAGCGTCATCGCCTGTTCCAGCGCATTGGCCAACGTGGCGTAGGAATTGGCCATCTGCCGGGTGGCGAAGCCCGCGGCGAGATAGCGCGCCAGGCTATCGCCATAGCGGTCCTCGAGCAGGGGTTCCATCTGCAGGCTTTTCACCGTCTGCATGCCGCCTACGAATTCGGTCACGAAGGCCTGGTTGCGCGCCCCGTGGAGGAACTGGCGATCCAGACGGTCGCGGAACAGCGGCGCGACAGCAAGCGACAAAAGCGCGATCAGCAGCAGCGCGCCCAGGGCGATGAGCGTCAGTTGCCAGGAATACCAGAACATCACCGCAAGGAAGATCGCCAGGAAGGGGCAGTCCAGGAGGAGCGTGACGGCCGCGCCGGCCAGGAACTGGCGGATGTTCTCGATGCCCTGCAGACGCGCCACCAGAGTGCCGACGGGCCGGTGCTCGAAATACACCAGCGGCAGCCGCAGCAGATGGCGAAACACCTGCTGCCCCAGCACCGCGTCGATGCGGTTGCCGGTATGCAGCACGAGGTACTGGCGCATCCAGGTCATGATCACGGAGAACAGCATGAACATCGCCAGCGCCACGCCGACCACCCACAACGTGCTCTCGCTGTGGTGCACGACCACCTTGTCGATGATCACTTGCGTGAACAGCGGCGTGGCCAGGCCGACCAGCTGAATCGCCATGCTGGCCAGCAGCACCTGCGACCAGATGCCCTTGTGGCGCAGCAGCTCGGGCAGGAACCAGCGGAAGCCGAATGGCGGGCGCGCGAGCCCGGGGTCGAGACCGTCGTCCGTCCCGGCATCCGCTTCGCGCGCGAGCAGCAGATGGCCCGGCGCGCAGGCCGCCGCGAACGCGGCGCGTGTCGACACGGCCGGTTCGGACTGATGCGGCATGAGATAAAGCAGGCGCTCCGCATCC
>CANGUJ010000036.1 GCA_947456845.1 Burkholderiales bacterium
CAGCTCGATGTCATCGCCGGCCGGCGCGACCAGCTCGCCGGCAAGATCCAGGAGAGCTACGGGATTACCAAGGAAGCGGCAGAAAAGCAGCTGGCCGAATGGCAAAAAGGCATGAAGGAACAGGAACACGCCAAGTAGCCGGTGGCGGCGCCGGTTGGCGCCGTGCCCTGCCCATGGCGACCGCAAACGCCCGCGCCGCAGGCCGATATGGCCCGCAGCGCGGGCGTTTTCTATTTGGCCGGCACGACGGTGGCGTTCTCGCGCAACAGGCCGCCCGCGGAAACGCTGCCCTCAACGCTGCCCTCAACGCTGCCTTCCCCGCGCATGCGTGCCAGGCATGCCTGGAGCTCGACCCCTTCGAGCGCCTCGCAACGTTGTGCCGCGTTGCCTTTGTACTCGCCGGGCGCATCGGCGAGGCCGCCTGTCTTCGCTGCGGCCAACGCGTTGCGCGCCTCGATGCGGCAGGTGGCGATGTCCTGGTTGGAGCGTCCGCTTTCGCAGATCGCCATTTCCGCCTGGAAACGCGATTGCGGCGTGCTG
Source organism: Burkholderiales bacterium (assembly GCA_947456845.1). Classification (GTDB taxonomy): domain Bacteria; phylum Pseudomonadota; class Gammaproteobacteria; order Burkholderiales; family JAEUOS01; genus JAEUOS01. The sequence continues at coordinate 541 of CANGUJ010000036.1, forward strand.
GTGGCGTCGGCGGCGGCAACCCAGGCTGGCAATGCAAGTCCGGCGGCAGCGAGAAGCGCGTGAAGGCACAAGGGCCTGATCGATTTCATCTGAATTCCTTTCAAGGTTTGCTACGGCATGTGCATGCACCAGCGTTGATCGGGTGGTGCACGCGGCGTTTGAGCTAGCGCAGATAGCGGCTCAGCACAAAGCCAGCCAGCACGGCGATGCCGACGGTCTTCCAGGGATTGGCGCGCACGGTGTCGCCGGCGCTCTGGAGTGCCTTCTGGCGCGCGGCGTCGAGGCTGTCGCTCTGGTGGCTGATCCAGTCCGCCGCAGGCCCGGCCACGCTGGCGGCCTTGGCTACGGCTTGGTGCGCGAGCGTTGCCACGCGGTCGATCGCCGGCATGATCTGGGCGGCCGCGCCGTCGGCGGCGACGGCCATCCGGTCGACCGCGCCGTTCATGCCGGCTGCGGCACGGTTCAGGGTTGACGCCGAATTGGCGGAATCGGTCGGGAATGAGGAAGCGGGGCGGGGCGTGATTTCCATGGTGTTCTCCGTTTGGGTGGGTCGCTTCGACCCGGGGATGCACCGGTCGCCGGTAAAGGACGGGCGTGCCGTGTGAGAGCGCAGACTCGGCGCATCGCGCCTCCATGTCTGTTCGTTCTCGTACGCAAATCGCCATGGTTCGCGGGCTGGGCCTGATCAGTACGGCTTTGTTCGACAGCGAACAGACATCGTGTTGCCGGCCGGCGCAGCATGGGTTGGCGGTTCGCGGACACAAGCGGCGGCCGATTCGAAGTCAAACTGCATAGGGAGAGTCACATGAAATCGATGGGAACAAGAATGGTGTGCCGGTTTTTGATCGCCTGCCTGATGATGATGCAGCTACCCATGGCGCAAGCCGGCATGCTGGGTGCTGAACAGGTGGCGTCGGCGGCCTCGGCGCAATCCGACCGCGCGGCGCTGGTGGCGGCTGTGCAGCGCGCCGAAGTGGCAGGCCAGTTGCAGTCGCTGGGTGTCGATCCACGGCTTGCACGTGAACGTGTGGCGGCGTTGACCAACGACGAGGCCCATCAGCTTGCCGGCAAGCTTGAGACGCTTCCGGCTGGCGCCCTTACCAATGGCTGGGGCTGGGCGCTTCTGATCGTCATCGGCCTGGTGGTGTATTTCAACTGGAAATGATCTCCTTGGCAACGTCGCACCTGCAACGCGCCCGCCTTTTGGCGGGCGTTTTTCTGCTTACGTTCCTGCTTGGCGGCTGCGCCGTGATGGCGCCGCAGACGGCCGGCATGCGCGAGTCCTGGCCATCCGGCCTGCCGGCACGCGTCGAGCTGGCCGAGGTACCGTTCTTTCCGCAACAGGATTACCAGTGCGGCCCGGCGGCGCTGGCCACGGTGCTTGCCAATGCGGGCGCGAGTGTCACCGCCGAGCAACTGGTCGACCAGGTTTACCTGCCGGCACGCCAGGGCAGCCTGCAGGTGGAAATGCTGGCGGCCGCGCGTCGTCATGAAACGGTGTCCTACCTGCTCAGGCCGCGCTTCGAAGACCTGCTTCGCGAGGTTGCGGCCGGCATTCCGGTGGTAGTGCTGCAGGACTACGGCGTCTGGCCCATGTCGGGCTGGCATTATGCGGTGGTGGTGGGCTACGACGCTTTCAAGGGCGAGGTGTTCCTGCGTTCCGGCGAGAAGCGCCGCCTGACCATGCCGCTTGCCGTGCTCGAGTACACCTGGAAGGAAAGCGCCTACTGGGCGATGGTGGTGGTGCCGCCCGGACAGATTCCCGTCACTGCCAGGGAGGGGCCATTTCTCGATGCCGTGATCGCCATGGCGCGCATCGGCAAGCCTGCCAGTTCAAGGAAGGCCTATGAAGCCCTGCTGCTGCGCTGGCCGGACAATCTCGCCGCCAGCATCGGCCTGGCCAATGTGCATTATGCGCAGGGCGATCTCGCGGCGACCGAGTCGGTATTGCGCTCGGCAGCACTGCGCCATCCCGATGCAACTGCGGTGTACAACAACCTCGCCCAGACGCTCTCGGACCAGGGGCGCAATGCCGAGGCACTGGTAGAGGTGGAGCGGGCACGCGCCCTTGCGGGCGCGCATGCAGATGTTGTTCTCGAAACCCGCGCCCTGATCGTCAAGCGCCTCGAAGCGGTGAAGTAGTGCTTGTGTTCCCGGCGAAAGAGCCTTCTGTGAGCGCCAGCGTACCGACTGCGGCGCGGCAAGGGGTCATGCTCAGGCTGTAGTTCGCGTGACCGTCGTGTCGGGACTCCGCCACGACCGGGACAGGCGGCCGGATGACCTCCGGTGAAACATCCGGGCATATCGATTCAGACGGTTCCTAAAGAAAACAGAGGCATGACATGAACACGATTCAACGCGTTGCTATCACCAGTCTTTTGGCAGCCACCCTTGCAGGGCTCGGCGGCTGCAGCGGCATGACAGCCCGTGAGAAGGACACCGCCATAGGCGCAGGCGCCGGCGCAGTGGTCGGTGGCGTCCTGTCCGGCGGCAGTGCGATTGGCACTGTCGGCGGAGCGGCCGTGGGCGGGATCATCGGCAACCAGGTCGGCAAGGACAAGAAGTAACGCCCTCCGCGGGCAGCGAGGCCCCGCCCGCGGGAGGGGCGGCATCCAACGAATGTTTCCGCGCTTAGCGGCGAAAGGCAGTACATCATGCTCTATACCATTGCCGTCGTTCTGGTCATCCTGTGGCTCCTGGGCCTGGTGACCTCCTACACCATGGGCGGCCTCATCCACATCCTGCTGGTCATCGCCATCGTGGTGGTGCTGCTCAACGTCATCGGCGGCCGCCGCCCGCTTTGACGCTTTCTTGACGGTCTGGCACTGGCCGCAAGGTGCGGGGCTTGCGCCTGGCCGGCTTTGTATCGAAGCGGGGAAACCGCGGGGACACCTCGCGAACAACAGGGAAGCGGCCATTGGCTTTTTGGGGTGACATATCTGCCTTGAGGCTGCGCTGGTTGAGCGCATGGCACTCCGGCAGCGTGGCTGCGACCGCCGGCGACGAGCTGCAGCCACTGCGTGCCGAGTTGTTCAGCAGTGCGCAGATGCAGGAGCACGGCAAGGGCCTGGCATCGGCGCACAAGCTGCAGGCCGGGCGTTCTGCCGACCGCCTGCTGGGCAGGCTGGCCGACAACGAGCGTGTCCTCGCAGGCGTATTCGAGCTGCTGGCGGCAGGGGCGGGCGCAAATCGCCGCGCCGCGCCGGCCGGGGAGTGGCTGCTCGACAATTTCTACCTGATCGAGGAGCAGGTCCGTACCGCACGGCGGCATCTGCCGCGCGGCTACAGCCGCGAACTGCCGCGCCTGGGAGGCGGCGCTTCGCGCGGCCTGCCACGGGTCTACGATATCGCCCTGGAAACCGTCGCCCATGGCGATGGTCATGTCGACCTGGAAAGCCTGGGCAGCTTTGTCGAGGCCTACCAGTCCGTCACCCCGCTCAAGCTGGGCGAGCTGTGGGCCATTCCCATCATGTTGCGCTTGGGCCTGCTCGAAAACCTGCGTCGCGTCGGGTCGCGGGTTGCCGCCGATCGCGTTGGCCGTGACCGGGCCGAAGCCTGGGCCGACCGCATGTCCGAGGTGGCCCTGCGCGACCCCAAGGGACTGGTCCTGGTGATTGCCGACATGGCACGCACCGGGCCGGCATTGTCGCCGCCGTTTGTCGCCGAATTCGCGCGACGCCTGCAGGGCCAGAGCGCGGCGCTGGCCTTGCCGCTGACCTGGATCGAGCAGTCACTGGCGGACTCGGGGCAGACCATCGCGCAATCGGTACTGGAGGAAAACCGCCAGCAGGCGGCCGACCAGGTCTCGATTGCCAACAGCATCGGCAGCTTGCGTTTCCTCGAAGCCATGGATTGGCGCGAATTCGTCGAAACCATGAGCGTGGTGGAAGTGACCCTGCGCGGCGATCCGGCCGAGGTCTACAGCCACATGGATTTCGCCACCCGCGACCGCTATCGCCACGTGATCGAGCGCATCGCGCGGGATGCGGGAATCGATGAATCGGCAGTGGCGCACAAAGCCGTCGGCCTGGCCGAGGCGGCCTTGCGCACAGGCGGCACGACCGCGACGGTGCACGCGCATGTGGGCTACTTCCTGGTCGATCAAGGTGTGCGGGCGCTGGAGGCGGCGGTGCGGGCGCAACCTTCGCGCATGCGGGCCGCCCAGCGGGCATGCCGCCGGTTTTCGCTGCCGCTATATCTTGGCGCCATCGCGCTTGTCACCGGCTTGTGCGCGGAGGCGCTGGTGATGCAGGCCGCAAACGACGGGCTGGGCGGTTGGCAGCTGCTGCCAGTCGGCCTGCTTGCGATCCTGTGCGCCAGCCAGCTTGGCGTCGCACTGGTCAACTGGATGGTCACGCTGTTGGCCTCCCCGCACCTGCTGCCGCGGATGGACCTTTCCGCGGGGATCCCGCCGGAACTGCGCACGCTGGTGGTGACGCCGACCATGCTCACCAGCGCGAAGGGCGTGGCGACCCTCATCGAGGCGCTGGAGATCCGCTTTCTGGCCAACCGCAGCGACAACCTGCACTTCGCGCTGCTGACGGACCTGGCCGATGCCGCAGAGGAAGTCCTGCCGGGCGACGAGGCACTCATGCGCCAGGCGCGTGACGGCATCGAGCGCCTCAACGGCAAGTACCCGGGCGCCCGTGGCGACAGTTTTTTCCTGTTCCACCGGCCGCGCCGCTGGAATGCGCGCGACCGTGTGTGGATGGGCTACGAGCGCAAGCGCGGCAAACTGGCGGACCTGAACGCGCTCTTGCGCGGCGGGGCGAACGGGCACTTTTCGATGGTGACCGGCGAGACCGCTATCCTGGCCAACGTGCGCTACGTCATCACACTGGATACCGACACGCAGTTGCCGCGCGATGCGGCGCGCGAGTTCATCGGCGCGATGGCGCACCCGCTCAACCGGGCGCGCATCGACACGGCGACCAGGCTGGTGGCGGGTGGCTACGGGATCCTTCAGCCGCGCATGGCGGCCAGCCTGGCCGGCGCCAACCGCTCGCGCTATGCGCAACTGTTTGGCGGCGAACCCGGTCTGGACCCCTACACCCGCGCCGTCTCCGACGTGTACCAGGACCTGTTCGGCGAAGGGTCGTTCATCGGCAAGGGTATCTACGATGTTGACGCCTTCGAGCAGTCGCTCGGCGGGCGTTTCCCGGAAAACCGCATCCTGAGCCACGACCTTCTCGAGGGTTGCCACGCCCGCTCGGGCCTGCTTTCCGACGTTCACCTTTATGAGGATGACCCGCGCGGCTACCAGGCCGACATCACGCGGCGCTATCGCTGGATCCGCGGCGACTGGCAACTGGCGGCCTGGCTGTTTGCACGGGTCTCCGACGGCAATGGCGGCAAGCACGCCAATCCGCTGTCCGGCCTGTCGCGCTGGAAGCTGTTCGACAACCTCAGGCGCAGCCTGCTTGCGGCGGGGCTGACTGCACTGATGGTGTTGGGCTGGGTGACGCTCGACCATCCCTGGGCGTGGACCTTGGCTATGCTGGGCGTGATGCTGCTGCCGGCCCTGATCGCGGCTTCACTGGATTTTTTGCGCAAGGCCCGCGAGGTGCCATTCGGCCTGCACTGTGCTGGCGCGGGCAGGTCCGCACTGCGGCGCCTTGCCCAGGTCGGGTTTGCTCTGGCGATGTTGCCGTATGAAGCCTGTTTCAGCCTGGGCGCGATTGTCCGAACGCTGGTGCGCACCGGCATTACCGGCCGCCACCTGCTCGAATGGACCGCATCCGGCGAGACCGTGGCAGAGGGTAATGGAGGCCCTGCCGCCAGCATGCGCGCCATGTGGTACGCGCATGCGGTGTCAGGCACGGTCTTCCTGTTGCTCCTGGTGATGCGCCCGCAAGCGCTGCCGGCTGCAATCCCGATCCTGCTGATGTGGCTGGCCTCCCCCTTGCTGGCTTGGTGGATCAGCCTGCCTTTGCAGCGCCTGAAGACCAGGCTCTCGACAGAGCAGGTGGCCTTTCTCGGCCGGGTGGCGCGGCGCACCTGGGCGTTCTTCGAGGTTTTCGTAGGGCCCCAGGAGCGCTGGTTGCCGCCGGACAATGTCCAGGAGCAACCGGACGTCGGGGTGGCGCATCGCACGTCGCCCACCAACATCGGCCTGGCGCTGCTGGCAAACCTGTCCGCCTATGACTTCGGCTTCATCTCGGCCGGACGGCTCGCGCAGCGCAGCGGGGACACCATGGCCACCATGGCGCAGATGGAGCGCTATCGCGGGCACTTCTACAACTGGTACGACACCAACTCCCTGCAGGTGCTGTTGCCGGCCTATGTATCGAGCGTCGACAGCGGCAATCTGGCCGGCCACCTCCTGGCCCTCAAGCCCGGATTGCATGCGCTTGCCGATGCGCCGATCGCAAACCCGCGCGCAGCCGAAGGCGTCGGCGACACCACCGGCGTGCTCATCGAGGCCGTCGCCGGAACCCCACCGGCAGCTATCGGCGGACTGCAGGCACAAGTCGCGTCGGCGCTTGCCAGCCGACCGGAGGGACTGGTGGCCACGCGGGCCTGGCTTGCGGCAGCGGCGGCACTGGCGGCCGATGCGCTGGTCGCGCTCAAGGATGGCGACGAGGCGGAAGCCCGCCTGTGGGCGCAGGCGCTGGTGCGCCAGTGCGGCGATGCGATCGAGGACCTCGACTGGCTGGCCCCCTGGGTCGCCGCCGCCGTGCAGTCCGGCCTGCCTGTTCGCACCGCGCTTGACCGGATGCCGACCCTGCGCGGCCTGACGCGGCTCGAGGCGGTCGAGGCGGACACGCCAGAGACGGTGGAGATGTTGCAACTGGCGCGCGCAAGGGCAGGCGAGCGCCTGGCTGTACTGGATCAGCTCTGCCTCAAGGCTGCCGGTTTCGTCGCTACCGACTACGAGTTCCTGTACGACCGCAGCCGCCACCTGCTGGCGATCGGCTACAACGTCACCGACCGGCGGCGCGACGCCAGCTACTACGACCTCCTGGCCTCGGAGGCGCGACTGACCACCTTTGTGGCCATTGCGCAGGGATCGCTGCCGCAGGAAAGCTGGTTCGCGCTGGGGCGCCTGCTTACTTCAACCGGTGGCGAGCCTTTGCTGGTGTCATGGAGCGGTTCGATGTTCGAGTACCTGATGCCGCTGCTCGTGATGCCGGCCTACGCCAGCACACTGCTCGACCAGACCTGCAAGGCGGCGGTATCGAGGCAGATTGAATACGGTCGGCAGCGCGGGGTCGCATGGGGCATATCGGAATCCGGCTACAACGCGCTGGACGCGGCGCAGAACTACCAGTACCGCGCCTTCGGCGTGCCGGGCCTGGGATTGAAGCGCGGCCTGGCCGAGGACCTGGTGATCGCGCCCTATGCATCGGCGCTGGCCCTGATGGTCGCACCTGCCGCGGCGTGCGCGAACCTGCAGCGCCTGGCCACTGACGGCATGAGCGGCCGCTACGGGCTTTACGAAGCGCTCGACTACACCCCGTCGCGCCTGCCGCGCGGGCAGCCGCGCGCGATCGTGCGTTCCTACATGGCCCATCACGCCGGCATGAGCTTCCTGGCGCTGGGCCACGCGCTGTTCGACCGGCCGATGCAACGCCGATTCGCCTCGGCGCCGCAATTCAAGGCCACCGCGCTGTTGCTGCAGGAACGCGTGCCGGGGGTGGCCGAATTCAGCCCGCATCCGGCTGAATTGGCCGGCGCACATCAGATCTCGGCTGGAGCGGCGGCGCCGGTGCGCGTGTACCGTGACGCGGACTCGGCCGCGCCGGAGGTCCAGCTGCTTTCAAACGGCCGTTACCACGTGATGGTGACCAATGCCGGCGGCGGTTACAGCCGCTGGAAGGACATGGCGGTCACGCGCTGGCGCGAGGACGGCACGCGCGACCAATGGGGCAGCTTCTGTTACATCCGCGATGTCGCCGCCGGGCGTTTCTGGTCGGCGGCGCATCAGCCGGTGCGTGCGCGCACCGTCGGTTGCGAGGCGATCTTCTCGGAAGGCCGTGCGGAGTTCCGTTGCAGCGACCTGGACCTCGATTCGCATACCGAGATCGCGGTGTCGCCGGAAGACGACATCGAACTGCGCCGTACCGTCCTTACCAATCGCTCGCGACTTTCGCGCACCATCGAGGTCACAAGCTATGCCGAGGTGGTGCTGGCAAGCGCCGCGGCCGACGAATTGCATCCGGCATTTTCCAACCTGTTCGTGCAGACCGAGATCCTGCCGGCGCAACATGCCATCCTGTGCACGCGACGTTCGCGTTCACAGGACGAAACCGTGCCCTGGATGCTGCACATGATGGCCGTGCACGGCGCGAGTACCGTGGCGGTGTCCTATGAGACCGACCGCATGCGTTTCATCGGGCGTGGCAGGTCGGCCTCCGATGCGCAGGCGATGGATGCGCCGGGCCCCCTTTCGGATACCGCCGGCCCGGTGCTCGATCCGGTGGTGGCGATCCGCTGCCGCATCACCCTGGAACCCGAACAGGCGGTCACCGTCAACATCGTGACCGGCATCGGCGAGACCCGTGCGGCCGCCGTCGCGCTGGTGGGCAAGTACCAGGACCAGCGCCTGGCCGAACGCGTGTTCGAGCTGGCATGGACCCACGGGCAGGTGGTGCTGCGGCAGATCAATGCCACCGAGGCCGACGCGCAGCTTTATGCAAGGCTCGCCGGCCCGATGCTGTTTGCCGGTGCCGCCATGCGCGCCGAACCTGCCGTTCTGCTGCAGAACCGGCGCGGCCAATCCGGCCTGTGGGGGTACTCGATCTCCGGTGACCTGCCGGTCGCACTGGTGCGCATCGGCGACACCGGCATGATCGAACTGGTTCGGCAACTGGTGCGCGCCCACGCCTACTGGCGCCTGAAAGGACTGTCGGCCGATCTGGTGATCTGGAACGAGGACCATTCCGGCTACCGCCAGCATCTCAACGACCAGATCATGGGCCTGATCGCCGCCGGCATCGAGGCGAGCCTGATCGACCGGCCGGGCGGCATCTTCGTGCGCGCCGCCGAGCATGTTTCCGGCGAAGACCGGACCCTGCTGCTGTCAGTGGCCCGCGTAATCCTGTCCGACAAGCAGGGAACACTGGAAGACCAGATGACGCGGCGTACCCGGCCGGATACCCTGCCGTCCGCTTTCAAGGCGACGCGGTCCTACCGCAAGGAAACCCTGCCTGTGCAGGGACCGGGCGGCGCGGGCCTGCAGTTCTTCAACGGCACAGGCGGCTTTGCCGCGGATGGCAAGGAGTACGTGATCGAGACCGGGGCGAACCGCCTGACGCCGGCGCCATGGTGCAACGTGCTGGCCAACCCGCAGTTCGGCACGGTGATATCGGAAAGCGGGCAGGCCTATACGTGGGCCGAGAATGCGCATGAATTCCGTCTCACGCCGTGGCACAACGACCCGGTGACGGACGAGGCGGGCGAGGCCTTCTACCTGCGCGACGAGGAAAGCGGTCATTACTGGTCACCGCTGCCCTTGCCGGCGCGCGGCGCCGGGCCCTACAAGACGCGCCATGGTTTCGGCTACAGCGTGTTCGAGCATGTCGAAGACGGCATCGAAAGCGAGGTGCGGGTGTTTGTGGCCGCCGACGCACCGGTCAAGACCACGGTGATCCGCTTGACGAACCGGTCCGCCTTCGCGCGCACGGTTTCGGTCACCGGTTATGTTGAATGGGTGCTGGGTGACCTGCGCGGCAAGTCGCTCATGCATGTTTCCACCGAAATAGACGGCGCCAGCGGCGCCGTCCTGGCGCGCAACCCCTACAACAGCGAGTTTCCCGATCGCGTCGCGTTCTTCGACGCGGCCGGGGCCGGGCGCAGCGTCACTGGTGACCGCGCCGAATTCATCGGCCGCAACGGCAGCCTTGCGCGCCCGGCGGCGCTGCGGCGCACACGGCTTTCGGGAAGAACCGGGCCGGCGCTCGACCCGTGCGCCGCGATCCAGATACCGGTGGTCTTGGCCGAGGGCGAGACGCGCAAGATCGTTTTCGTGCTCGGTCTTGGGCGCGACACCGCATCGGCCGTGGCGCTGGCCAGGAACGCGCGCGGCGCTGATTCTACGAACCTTGCGGCGGTGTGCGCGCAGTGGCAGGAAACCCTCGGCCGGGTGCAGGTGGCAACTCCCGACCCCAGGCTGGATGTGCTGGCCAACGGCTGGCTGGTTTACCAGACGCTGGGCTGCCGACTCCTTGCGCGCAGCGGCTTCTACCAGTCAGGTGGCGCATTCGGCTTTCGCGACCAGTTGCAGGACGCGATGGCACTGGTGCATGCGCAGCCGCACTTGCTGCGCGAGCACCTGCTGTTGTGCGCCGGCCGGCAGTTCGGCGAGGGCGATGTGCAGCATTGGTGGCATCCGCCGGCCAACCGCGGCGTTCGCACCCATTGCTCGGACGACTACCTGTGGCTGCCGCTGGCCGCATGTCGTTACGTGAGCGTCACCGGCGACGCCGCCGTGCTGGACGAAACGGTGCATTTCATCGAGGGTCGCCCGGTGGGCGATGACGTCGATTCGTACTACGACATGCCGGGCCGGTCCGGCGAATCCGCGACCCTTTACGAGCACTGCCGGCGCGCAGTTCTCCATGGCCTGCGCTTTGGTGCGCACGGCCTGCCGTTGATGGGCTCAGGTGACTGGAACGACGGCATGAACCTGGTGGGCCTGCGCGGGCGTGGCGAGAGCGTGTGGCTGGGGTTCTTCCTGTATGACGTGTTGACCAGGTTCGCGCCGGTGGCCGGCGCGCGCGCCGACCCGGTCTTTGCAGAGCGTTGCGCAAGCGAAGCCGCGCAGTTGCGCAAGAACCTCGATGCGGGCGGATGGGACGGTGCATGGTACCGGCGCGCCTACTTCGACGATGGCACCCCGCTTGGCGGGGCAGGAAGCGTCGAATGCAGCATCGATTCGGTGGCGCAAAGCTGGTCGGTGTTGTCCGGCGCGGGTGAACCGGCCCGCTCGAGGATGGCGATGCAGGCTCTCGATGCACGCCTGGTGGACCGCGAGCACGCGCTGGTGCGCCTGCTGGACCCGCCATTCGACAAGTCGGACCTCAATCCGGGCTACATCAAGGGCTACGTTCCGGGAGTGCGCGAGAACGGCGGGCAGTACACCCATGCGGCGATCTGGGCCGCGATGGCCTTCGCAGCGCTGGGCGACAGCACGCGGGCCTGGGAACTGGCCGGCATGATCAACCCGCTGACGCATGCGGACACCGCCGAGAAGACCGCGCTCTACAAGGTGGAACCCTACGTGATGGCGGCGGACGTGTATGCGGCACCGCCGCACACCGGGCGCGGCGGCTGGACCTGGTACACCGGGTCTGCGGGCTGGATGTACCGCCTGCTGCTGGAGTCACTGCTTGGGCTTAAGCGTGAAGGCGATACCCTGCGCTTTGCGCCATGCGTGCCGGCGGCGTGGGACGGCTATTCGGTGCGGTACATGTTTGGCGCTTCGACCTACAACATTCGGCTGACTGTGGCACACGTCCATGACACGGCGGCAGGCCGCACCCTCGATGCTGCGGAAGTTGATACGGATTGGCTGCGCCTCGTCGACGATGGTCGCGCGCACGACGTCGTCGTCAATCTGCCCGCGGCAACCGCCGCAGCCTGAACCGGTGATGCGGTCGACGTCAGTCCGGGCGGGCGACAAGGGCGCCGGGCAGGATTTCAACGGCCCAGAAAGAACTGCAGGAATATGCCGGTGGCGATGCCGACCAACCGGTGGTCGGCGCCGTTCTGCACCCAATGGTAGCCCCGCGGCGGCGCACCGAGGTCGTGGCCGCGCCAGGCGTCGACCACGTACTGGCGATGCCGGTATTGCATTGGCAGGCGGTCGCCGCGGTAGAAGGAATGGTTGGGGCCCGTCCTATGTACGGGAACGCACGGAACATTTCGCTTCGCGGCACCAGACTCGGCGGTTGCAACAAAAACCCGAAAAACACCTTCCAGGAGGGAACTCATGAAACAACATATCCTTGCCGCGGCGATCCTTTCCGTCTGCCTGGCAGCGCCTGCCGCTGCCCAGATGTACGTCGGTGCAGGCGCCGGCGCGTCCAAGACTGACAGCAACGAAACGTCATGGAAGGTATACGGCGGCTACCAGTTCACGCCCAACTGGGGCATTGAGCTTGGCTATACCGACCTCGGGCGCTACCTTGGATCCGGGGTCGAGTCCTGGTCTATTGCCGGCACCGGCACCATCCTGATGGGGCCCAACTGGTCGCTGCTGGGCAAGCTGGGCGCGACGTCGAACAACGCGCACTTCCCTGGCTCCGGTGATCACCGCAACGGGCTTCTGGTCGGCCTGGGCGTCGGCTACAGCTTTACCAAAAATGTCGGCGTGCGCCTCGAGTACGAAGACTTCGGCAAGCTCACCAGCAACGGCACGGGCAACAACTCGCGTGGCAACAATGTGGGCTTGAGCATCAAGTATTCGTTCTGAAACCTGATATCGGCGTTTGAATGAAAAAGGGCCGGAAGAAATTCCGGCCCTTTTTGCTTTCGTGCGCGCCACCGGCAGCGCGCCGCCGTTGTGTGGCGGGCAGCCGTCGGGATGGTCGCGTTGAATCCTGGGTGCTTGGCCGTGGCTGTGCAGGATGTAGTCGAGCAGCACCTGGACTTCGCCTACGGTGCTTGCGTTCCCGATGGCAACCTGCACCTGGTGCAGGTTGGCAACCGGATGCCGGAAGACGAGGAGTTCCGTCCTTCTGGCGATTGGCGCGGCCATTTCAGCTCGCGGGCGTGCCGGCAGGCTGGCGTTTGACGAGGCCGATCTTGCCAAGTTGTTCACGGGCTTGACCGGGAACAGGCGTGGCAGCGCTGCCACGCCTATCGGCGGGCGCGGTCGCGAAGCGGATGCGGAGATCAGCCTTGCAGATGCCGCCGCGGGGACGCAGGTTGAAATCCGGCTCGAGTTTCCTGACTATGGCGACCAGGGCTGCATCCGGCCTGTCACGCGCGCGTTGCAGGTGCGCATCCCGCCCGGCGCCTCCGCAGGGCAGCGGCTGCGGCTGCGCGGGCCGGGTGGGCACGGTGTCGGCGGCGGGCCGGATGGCGACCTGTTTCTGGCAATCCGCCTGCGACCCCGCGCGTTGTTCCGGGTCTCCGGGCGCGACCTGTACTTTGACCTGCCGCTCGCCCCTTCGGAAGCGGCGCTCGGCGCAATCGTGAACGTGAAGACGCTGGGTGGCACGGTGCAGCTCAAGGTTCCGCCGGCGATACCGGCCGGACAAAGCATGCGCCTGGCTGGTCGGGGAATGCTACTGGGGGGAGAGGCTCTCGACTTGCCGGACCCTGGCAATCGCGGTGCGCAGGGTGTCCGGCGTGACCGGCTTGCGCAGGAAGGCGACCCCGTCCGGAATGGCGCCGAACATGCGCTGAACCTCATCGTCATGGTAGCTCGATACCGCGATGATGGGCACGTGCGCGGTGGCGCCGTTCTCGCGCATCGAACGGATCATTTCCAGGCCGTCGAAGCCCGGCATGGCGATATCCGTGATGAGCAGGTCGGGCGGTTCGCGGCCGATGGCCATGAGTGCCGCAAAGCCGTTCGGCAAACCGACCGAGCGCGCCTTCGGCATCACGAACTGCGTGATGGCCATCAGCAATTCCAGGTCGGACGGCGTGTCGTCGACCAGGTAAATCCGCGGCGCGGCTTCGACGACCCGCGCGGCGTCCGGGGCTTCCGGGGCGGCCGCGCCGTTTTCCGCCTGCCGGGCCGTGGCGAGCAATTCATGGACGCTGGCCACATCGACGCGCCGGTGCCCGCCCGGCGTACGCCAGCCGCGCAGATGGCCGCGGTCCATCCAGCGCTGCACGGTTTGCAGGGAGATTCCCAGCATCTCCGCCGCTTCGTTCGTGGTGCAGGACTTGCCGCCGTCGCCGGAGGCCTCCCGCCTGTCGATCTGACTACCCAAGGTGTTCCTTCCCCGAAACATCCCAAGCGCACACCAGTGTGGATGGTACCGCAACATCTCAACGCCTGCCGCATGGGCATTCCAATGTCCGCATCCTCCGGCAAGGCAGCGGCTGCAAATTGATTGAATTGACCGCGAATCTTGTACCTGCTTTTGCAATTTGGGGGTAAGGGAGCGGGATACGATGCCGTTAAATGTACAAATTGAACATTTCGTGCCGGTGGTAACCATCGCTAATGGCATTTGAATCAGAGACAGCAAAAAAGAGAGATTGCGCAAATCACCATGCAGACCAGCTTCAGAATCGGGTTCGGCCCCTGCATTTCACGCGGGGTATCGGCGTGGGCTCTTGCCGCCGCGGCCGCTGTTATCGCTGCATTCGCGCTGCCTTCCGGCCTTGCATCGTGGGCGACGGTGGCCCTGGCGGGCGCCGGCGGATTGATTCTGTTGAACGTCTGCAACGTCGTGCGTGCCAAGGCACTGGAAAGCGCTCAGTTGGCGGCACGCGTCGCTGCGCTCGAAGCCGAGCAGGCGGCCCGCTCGGCCGACCTCTGTCCGGTGGTCGCCACGGTCGCCCCGGTGTGGTGCTCGCATCTCGATTCGGTCGCCCGGCAGAGTTCGGATGCAACGCGCTCCCTGCTCGACGGCTTGACCGCCATGCTCGCCCAGTTCGAGGCGGCGGGCTTCGCGCAGAGCCCGGCGAGCGGTGCCGGGCAGCGTCTTCATGTCTCCGCGCTGGCGGCCGCCGAAGGCCAGTTGCGACCCGTGGTCGGTGCGCTGTCGGGCGTGATTGCAGGCAAGGAGGCCATGCTCGGTCGCCTCGAGGGGCTCTCCGACATCACCAAGACCCTCACCACCATGGCCCAGGAGGTCGGCGCGATCGCCGCGCAGACCAACCTGCTCGCCTTGAATGCGTCCATCGAGGCGGCGCGGGCCGGCGATGCCGGACGCGGGTTCGCCGTGGTGGCCGACGAAGTGAGAAAGCTGTCCACCTCCTCCGGCGAAACCGGCAAGCGCATCGCCGAGCAGATCGCCAAGGTCGGCGAGATCATCGGCGACTCCCTGGGGACCGCCCGCCGGGTCGCCGCCGAGGACGAGGCGATCGCGGGTTCGGCCGGCAAGGTGGTCGACGGCGTGCTCGCCTCGCTCGAGGAGACCATCGGTCGCATTTCCGACGAGGGACAGGAACTGCGGCAGCGCGGTGCCTCGCTGCATCAGGAAGTCGAGCGCATGCTCACCGCCTTCCAGTTCCAGGACCGGATTGCGCAGATTCTCGATGTGGTGCGCTCCGACCTCGCGCGGCTGGGCGAACTGGCGGCCGATCCCGCCCTGCGCGACGGCGTGCCGCCGCCGCAGGCATGGATGGCGCGCCTGCAAACCACCTACACCATGGACGACGAGCGCAGCCTGCACGCCCCCGCCCCCGCGGGCGCCGCGCCTGCG
>CANGUJ010000037.1 GCA_947456845.1 Burkholderiales bacterium
GCGCGGGTTGTGGCTGGGGTACAGGGCGGGAGGCGCAGGCGGCGAGGCCGGCTGCCATGACGGCCAGTGCCGCGCGCACCATCGAAGCGCTCTTCGGTCCGCGCCGCTCCGGCTCCGCTCGCGCTCCCGCTCCTGCTTCCGTTCGTGTGACCCTTCGTGCCATGGCTTGCCTGCAATCGCGTGATGTGGAAACATGCGGGTCGACGCACGCGGCCCGCATTCATGAGTCGCCAATCTACCAAAACAGGAGAACACCGATGATCGATGCATCCACGCGCCACGCCTATGCGACCGATGGCGTGGTTTGCCTGCGTGGCATCATTTCCCCCGAGTGGCTGGCACGCCTGCGCGAGGGCGTCGAGGAGAACCTGCGCTCGCCCGGGCGATACGCCAAACGATACACGCCGGAGGGCAATCCCGGCGGATTCTTCGGCGACTACTGCAACTGGGAGCGCATCGCCGCCTATCGCGAGTTCTTCTATGGATCGCCGGTGAAACAGGCCGCAGCCGAGCTCATGGCCTCGCCCAAGGTAAACCTCTATCATGAACATGTGCTGGTGAAGGAACCGGGCACCCGGGAAAAAACCCCGTGGCACCACGATCAACCCTACTATCCCATCGACGGGGAGCACGTGATCAGCTTCTGGATTCCGCTCGATCCGGTCGAACAGCGTACCTGCCCGGAATACATCGTCGGTTCGCATCGGTGGGGACGCTGGTTCCGCCCCGCCCGCTTCGCCGACCAGAAAGCCCATCCGACGGCTACCGACAGCCGCTTCGAGACCATTCCCGACTTCGAAGCCGAGCGCGACAGGCACCGCATCGTGGCCTGGGAACTCGCCCCGGGCGACTGCATCGCCTTCCACGGCCTGACGGTACATGGCGCACCGGAAAACCTCTCCACCCACCGGCGCCGCGCCTTCTCGGCCCGCTTCACCGGGACGGACGCGCGCTTCGTGCTGCGCGACGGCTTCATGTCGCCGCCGCCGCCCGAGGCGGGCGGGCCCGCGCCCGGCGCACCGATGGATTCGCCGGTCTTTCCAGTACTGTTGTCGTAGCGGCCGCCGCTGCGGGCGCCGCCCGGGGTCAGGCGCCCGCGCCAGGCAGCAGTTGCCAGGTCGAGCTGGCGACGGCCAGCAGGTTCCTGTCGGCGTCGTACAAGCGCGTCTCCAGCGTATTGATCGACCTGCCCTTCTTGAGAAACCTGCCTTCGGCCCGCAGGCGCCCGGCCCGCGCGGCACGCAGGTACCGGGTGGCCATTTCGAGGGTCATGCCGCGGCCGACCGCGCGCGTCAGCAGGTGCCCCATGGAAATATCGAGCACCGTGGCGATCACCCCGCCATGCAGCGTGCCCTGCGGGTTGAACATGTAGTCGTGGACCTCGAATTCCACCACGCAGGACTCATCGTCCGGATAGCTGATGGCCAGTCCGAGGAAGCGAGACAGGAAGAAGTTGCCGAACGTGCGGGCATCGTCGGCGATCGCGCGCTCGAATGCGGCACGTGCAGCCGCAACGTCGAGGGTCTGGCTCATGGTGACGTGAGTGGTGATGCCGGCATTCCGGGGAATGCCGGCAGTGCGACGGTTCGGCTGGGGCTCTAGCGCAGCGACGCGTTGATCTTTTCCAGCGCCGCCGATTTGGGGCACAACTCGTTCGCACCTAGGGTGTTGAGGGGTACCGGCACGGTATTGGAGTACGCATGCAGGTCCTCGGGTTCCGGATCTACGAACAGAAGCCCGGTCACCACCTCGCCCTTGGCCTGGTGCTCCTGCAGATAGTTCATCGCGCCGATACGGTTGTTGGGGTCGTACTCCGCGTGCAGCTTGCGCAGTCGTAGCACCGAACCGTCGTGCTGGACGACTTCCTGTACCGAACCCGGCTCGTACTCGGTGGTGATCTCCTCGCGATACGGCATGAAGTCGATGCGATTGACCGCCTCGTTGTGCTCGCGCACGTAGTCGTAGCTCTTGGTGGAGCCGGCATGGTTGTTGAACGCCACGCAGGGCGAGATAACGTCGATGAAGGCCGCGCCCTGATGCGCGAGCGCCGCTTCGATCAGCGGCACCAGTTGCGCCTTGTCGCCGGAGAAGCTGCGCGCCACAAAGGTGGCGCCCAGTTGCAGGGCCAGGCTCACCAGATCGACCGGCGAGTCATTATTGATGGCGCCCTTCTTTGACTTGGAACCCTTGTCGGCGGTAGCCGAAAACTGCCCCTTGGTGAGGCCGTAGACGCCATTGTTCATGACGATGTACACCATGTTGACGCCACGCCGCATGGCATGCGCGAACTGGCCGAGGCCGATCGAGGCGGAGTCGCCATCACCGGATACGCCCATGTAGATGAGGTCGCGGTTGGCCAAGTTGGCGCCGGTCAGCACCGAAGGCATGCGCCCGTGCACGGTGTTGAAGCCATGCGACTGGCCGAGGAAGTAGGTCGGCGTTTTCGAGGAACAGCCGATGCCGGACAGCTTGGCGACGCGATGCGGCTCGATATCCAGGTTGAACGCGGCCTGGATGATCGCGGCCGAGATCGAATCGTGGCCGCATCCGGCGCACAGGGTCGATACCGGCCCCTCGTAGTCACGCCGGGTGAATCCCAGCTTGTTGGTCGCAAGCGTCGGATGATGCAGCTTCGGTTTGGCGATGTATGTCATTGGGCCACCTTCTTGATCGGGGTCACGTTCGAGAGGGCAATATGGTCGGCGATGGCGCCGATGATGAAGCGCGCCGTGATCGGGGTGCCGTCGTAATGCAGCACAGCGATGATGCGGTTGGAATCCAGGTTGCCCTCGTTGATGAGCATGTTGCGCAGCTGGCCGTCGCGGTTTTGCTCGACCACGAACACCTGCTCGTGGGCTGCGATGAACTCCATCACGCTCCTGTGGAAAGGGAAGGCGCGCAGGCGCATGGCGTCTATCGACTTGCCCTGCGCGTCCAGGACATCGAGCGCCTCGGTCATGGCCGGGCTGGTCGAGCCGAAATACAGCACGCCGAACCTGGTCGGTTTGGGCGCGGGGCGCAGGACGGGCATCGGCACGATATCCTTGGCCGTCTCCCACTTGCGCCCGAGGCGCTCCATGTTGTCCACGTAGACCGGGCCTTCCTCGCTGTAGCGGGCGTAGCGGTCCTTGGTGGTGCCGCGGGTGAAGAAGGCGCCTCGCTTGGCGTGGGTTCCGGGATAGGTGCGGTAAGGGATGCCGTCGCCGTCGACGTCCAGGTAACGACCGAAATCCTTGCCGGCTTCCAGTTCTTCGGCAGTCATGACCTTGCCACGGTCATAGTCGCGGCTATCGTCCCACTTGAGCGGCTGGCACAACCGCTGGTTCATGCCGATGTCCAGGTCGGTCATCAGGAATATGGGCGTCTGCAGGCGGTCTGCCAGATCCAGCGCCTCGGCGGTGAACTCGAAGCACTCCTTCGGGTCTTCCGGGAACAGCAGCGGATGCTTGGTATCGCCGTTGGAGGCATAGGCGCAGGACAGCAGGTCGGCCTGCTGGGTGCGGGTGGGCATGCCGGTGGAAGGCCCCCCGCGCTGCACGTTGACGATGGTCGCCGGGATTTCCGCGAAATAGGCCAGGCCGATGAACTCGGTCATCAGCGAGATGCCCGGGCCGGAGGTGGCGGTGAACGCCCGCGCGCCGTTCCATCCGGCCCCGATCACCATGCCGATGGAGGCCAGTTCGTCCTCCGCCTGCACGATGGCGAAGCGGTTCTTGCCGGTTTCGGTGTCGACACGGAACTTGCGGCAATACTTTTCGAAGGCCTCGGCCACCGAGGACGATGGCGTGATCGGGTACCAGGCGCACACCGATGCGCCGCCATACACCGCTCCCAGGCCGACGGCATTGTTGCCCTCGATGAATATGCGGTCGCCAACCATATCGGCCGCCCTGATCTTGAGTCCCATGCCGGCGCAGTCCAGATGGGCCTGCGCATAATCACGCCCCATCTGCAGTGCGTTCAGGTTCGGCTTGAGCAGCGCCTCCTTGCCGCGATACTGCTCCCCGATGAGCTTGCCGATGGCCTCGGGATCCATGTCGAGCAGCGCCGACAGCGCGCCCACATAGATGATGTTCTTGAACAGGGTACGCTGGCGAACGTCAGTGTAGGCCTCGTTGGTGATCTGCGTGAGCGGCATGCCGATGACGTGGATGTCCTCGCGAAACTTGGACTTCGGGATCGGCCGGGTGCTGTCGTAGAACAGGTAGCCGCCGGGTTCGATCTCCTTGAGGTCGGCATCCCAGGTCTGCGGGTTCATCGCTACCATCATGTCGCAGCCGCCGCGGCGGCCGAGGTAGCCCTTCTCGGAGACGCGGACCTCGTACCAGGTGGGCAGGCCCTGGATGTTGGACGGGAAGATGTTGCGCGGGCTGACCGGGACGCCCATGCGCAGGATGGAGCGGGCGAACATCTCGTTGGCAGAGGCGGAGCCCGAACCGTTGACGTTGGCGAACTTGACGACGAAATCGTTGACTGCGGTAATCTTGTTCATGGTGTACGCTCCTCGACTCAGGCGGCCTGACGTGACGGAGCGGCGTGATTGGCGTGCCGGTCGCGGCAGCCCGGACCGGCCTTGGTAGTGGTGAGCAGGAACTTCTGCATGTCCCACGCGCCGGTCGGGCAGCGCTCGGCGCACAGGCCGCAGTGCAGGCAGACATCCTCGTCCTTGACCATCACACGCCCGGTCTTGAGTTCGGTCGATACGTACAGATCCTGCGACAGGTTCAACGCCGGCGCGTTGAGCCGCTTGCGCAGGTCGTCCTCCTCGCCGTTTGCCGTGAAAGTGATGCAGTCCATCGGGCAGATGTCGACGCACGCGTCGCACTCGATGCACTGGCCGGCGGCAAACACCGTCTGGACGTCGCAATTGAGGCAGCGCTGCGCCTCCTTGAACGCCAGCTGCGGATCGAAGCCGAGCTCGACCTCGACCTTGATGTTCTTGAGCGAAATGCTGATGTCCTTGAGCGGGACCTTGAAGCGGATGTCGTTGGAGACCGCGTTGTCGTAGCTCCACTCGTGGATGCCCATCTTCTGGCTCATGAGGTTGACATTGGGCGGCGGCCGCACCGCCACGTCCTCGCCGCTGCAGAAGCGGTCGATCGACACCGCAGCCTCGTGGCCGTGCGCCACGGCCCAGATGATGTTCTTCGGGCCGAAGGCGGCATCGCCGCCGAAGAACACTTTCGGGATCGAGGACTGCATGGTCGATTCGCTGACCACCGGCATGCCCCACTTGTCGAACTCCAGGCCGATGTCGCGCTCGATCCAGGGGAAGGAGTTCTCCTGTCCCACGGCGACCAGCACGTCATCGCATTCGAAATACTGGTCCGGCTCCCCGGCCGGCACCAGGCTGCGACGGCCGCGGTCGTCGTAGACTGCCTTGACCTTCTCGAACAGCATGCCGACCAGTTTGCCGTTCTCGTGCCTGAACTCCTTGGGCACCAGATAGTTCAGGATGGGGATGCCTTCGTGGATGGCGTCTTCCTTCTCCCACGGGCTGGCCTTCATTTCATCGAAGCCGGAACGCACGATCACCTTGACGTCCTCGCCGCCCAGGCGGCGCGAGGAGCGGCAGCAGTCCATCGCGGTATTGCCGCCGCCCAGCACGATGACGCGCCGGCCGATCTTGTCGATATGACCGAAGGAAACCGACGACAGCCAGTCGATGCCGATATGGATGTTCTTGGCCGCCTCCTTGCGGCCCGGGATATCGAGGTCGCGGCCGCGCGGCGCCCCCGAACCCACGAATACCGCGTCATAACCCTCGGCCAGCAATCCCTTGAGGCTCTCCACGCGCACCCCCGAGCGGAAGTCCACCCCGAGGTTCAGGATGTAGCCGGTTTCCTCATCGATGACTTCCTCGGGCAGACGGAACTTCGGGATCTGGCTGCGGATGAACCCGCCCGCCTTTTTCTCGCCGTCGAAGACGGTGACTTCGTAACCCAGTGGCGCGAGGTCGCGCGCCACGGTGAGCGAGGCCGGGCCGGCGCCCACGCAGGCGATGCGCTTGCCGTTCTTCTTTTCCGCGGGCTTGGGCATGCGCGCGCTGACATCATCCTTGTAGTCCGCTGCGACCCGCTTCAGGCGGCAGATCGCAACGGGCTCCTTGGACTCGCCATCCTCGACGCGACCGCGGCGGCAGGCGGGTTCGCAGGGGCGGTCGCAGGTGCGTCCGAGCACCCCGGGGAATACATTCGAGTGCCAGTTCACCATGTAGGCATCCGAGTAACGCCCAGCGGCGATTAGGCGAATGTATTCCGGAACGGGCGTATGGGCAGGGCAGGCCAGCTGGCAATCCACAACCTTGTGGAAGTACTCTGGCCGTCCGATGTCGGTTGGCTTCAAAATGCAACTCCTCCCGTGATGAGTGCGCCCCGATGGCGCGCGCTACTTGTCGATGATTCGGACAGGATTCTACCTCTGCCAACTTGGCGGATGGCAAATGCAGCGCGATGCCGTGCAGAGCCCCGTGACGGGCCCAGCTTGCAACGGACAAGCAGGGCGCGCGGGCCTGGTTCGGCGAAATCGCGATGGTTGCTTCGACAAATCGCGATTTCCCGACACTACATTTAACAATGAACAATGTTGAGGCCGTCGAAAGACAACAAAGGTGTGGTGTCCGGGCCGCCTCAACAGGCCATTGGCCCCCGCCTGGGTCATCGCCTGCAAACTCGGGAAATCGATGGTCGCCTCGCAATCGAAATCGACCCGGCGCCAATGCATCTGCAGTCGGCCTTCGTTGCCGCTTCGTGAGCATTGCGGCGGCCGAAGGCAGGTGTTTGTTTAAGTGTGCGGCTGCATTTGGTTTCCCCTACCGGAAGGGGCGCCAACCATGGTCGCGGCCACTGTCGAACGGTTGTTTCGCTCATTGCGTGTGGATTTGGTTTGTCAGACCCGCCCCCATGTTTTCAAGCATGTTGAGAAACAGCGGCCAGACCATGACTAGGATGGCAATGCAGAGGAAATTTATCGAGACGCAAAGGATCACGGCAACCATCGTCCGGATTTCATTGCGTACCGCGCTCACCGCAACGTAGGTGAAGCCTGCAGCTAACGCGGCCACGAAAACAGCCAGAATCAACCCGATCATGGCGCCGGTCGCCCCCCCGGAGACCGTGGCGATAGGAGCCCAAGCGGCGAGCAGGGCTCCGGGGGCGACCGCAGCGGCGGCGAGAGCTTCGGACGGTTGTCGTCTTTCATCTTGCGACGTGCTTGTCGACTGGCCGGAAGCGCCGTGTCCGCCGCTTGCATGGCTGAGCCTGGCCGCTTCAGGCCGGCGGGTGATCTCGATTTCATCGCTCACGCCAGGCCTGCGCTCGACATCGAAGCAGGCCTCCACCTGCGCCTGAACGTCGATGCCCGGGAGCTCGGCCATTGGCGCGGCTATCGTTTCCAGCACTTCAAACCTGACGGCGATGAACCATTTGTCGGCGTGCCTGAATACAAGTGAGAAGCGCGGCCGCATCGCACCTTTGACAAGTATCTCCTTGTCCGATTCGGAACAAGACAGGGAAACCACGACGCTCGGCTTGGATTTCCTCGACTTCGACTTCGTCTTTTCTTCGCCCGCCGGTTCGGCTCCTGTAACGTTGGTCCCGCTGCGCTTGGCCGCCGGGCGGGGGCGTGCGGCAGCCGTTGCAACGCAATTCAATCGGACTGCGATACCGCCTGCGGGGTCCTTGACGATCCTCGCGTCCTGCAGACGGGTAAAGGCGAGGCCACGACTTACCGGAGCTCTGCGCGCGACCTCAAGCGCAACGCTCGCCGCGCTTTCGTCCTCGGCTACGATTGCCGAGGCGAGCTGGTCGAGAACGTAATCAATCCCTGGCCGGTCCGCCGCGCCGCGCTCCGGCCAAGTCGCCACCTGCCCCTGGGTTCTGCGCTCGACGTAGGCCGATACGATTGCCTCTACGTCGCGCTGAAGCTCACGGAAGGCCATTTCTGTCAGCCTGCGCTTTGCGCCGATACTGCGGATGTGCTTGCAGGCTGCCCGTACTGCGCTGCCGCGCTTCTTGAGTGGCATCGCCGTGATCATGTCGGCCTGCTCCTTCGCACCTGCCAAGGCATCCCAATAAGCTTCTTCGTTGGCTGCCCGGGTGCGCTCTAGCGTCGCCGCCGCGCGAAAGGTCGGATGCAATTCGAAAACAGCTGTCAGAAACTCATTCATTTGAGGCAATCATGACAAGCGTTCTGCCGCAAATCAACCCTTGCAGAGGCGACGACGCTCGTCTTTCCCATTCATCAAGCCGCGAAACTTGAGTCCATTTTCAACCTAGAGGCTGGGAAAGCGTCGAGTAATCTGCTTTCCAATCCCACATCAGTGCACCGGATCAAGGTCATCGGATAGATTGCGCGAACGGCAGCTTTCGGAAACCTGAAGGCCGGCATGGCTGCGCCCGTGGTTAGGGGGCGCTGGTCGGGTTGCCCGGCCGGCATCAGCATAAAGGCCGACTTTGACCTATGCCCGAGCGACATCCTGCGCGCGCTTGCGGCGACAGTACCGGAACCAGCCGGCGCCCGAAAGAGTGCTCCGGAGCAGGTCGGTCGACGAATTGGGCAACGACAAGAGCTCGGCTCGAACTCGGGCGCGCTCTTGATCTTCATCTGCCGGTCAGGTCGATGCAAATCGATCGCGCGTTTGGCAGGCTTGCCGGTCGACAAGGCCATGCTCACGATCGACAGCCCGCGCAGAAAGCCAAGAGAGCGGGCGCCAATATGGCCGCGAAGCGCGCCGGTTGCAGCATGAATTACACGAACGCCAAATGACTGTCGCATGCGCACAGCTCTGGTCGGTCTCCTGTTGAACCGGTGGGTGGCTACTGTTGCGGGACAACGCGCTGCATGCGGGCCGGGACGAAAGTGACCCGGCACACAGGGGAGAGCGGGCGCATGTGGCCCGATCCGTCAGCTCATCGAAGCGAGGCAAACTGGCCAAGAGCTGAATGACAAAAAGCCATGGGTCGTTTGCCAACTTCTCAATTACGCCCGTTTGGCACGATATGTGCTTGTAAATTCGTGCTTTCAACTTATTTCCAACCTACAGGCACTTCCAATGATCTCCAACCGCAGAAAATTCATCACCGCCGCCACCGGTGGCGCCACCGCCGCCCTCGCCTTTCCGGCCATCGCGCAGTCCCTGCCCAACATCAAGTGGCGTCTCGCCTCGAGTTATCCGAAATCGCTGGACACGGTCTTCGGCGGGGCGGACCTTCTCTCCAAGCGCGTCGCGGCGCTCACCGGCGGCAAGTTCCAGATCCAGGTGTTCGCCGCCGGCGAGGTGGTGCCGGGCCTGCAGGTCGCCGATGCGGTACAGAACGGCACGGTCGAGTGCGGCCACACCAACAGCTATTACTACATCGGCAAGAACAAGGCCTTCGCCTTCGAGACCACGGTACCCTTCGGCATCAACCAGCGCCAGCAGAACGCCTGGATGTACTACGGGGGCGGCCGCGAGTTGGTTAGCGACTTCCTCAAGGACTTCAACATCGCATCGTTTCCGGGCGGCAACACCGGAACCCAGATGGGCGGCTGGTTCCGCAGGGAAGTCAAGACACTTGCCGACATCAAAGGCCTGAAGATCCGCATCGCCGGCCTGGGCGGGGAAGTGTTCTCCAAACTCGGCGCGGTGCCCCAGCAGATCGCCGGCGGCGACATCTACCCCGCCCTTGAAAAAGGCACGATCGACGCCGCCGAGTGGGTCGGCCCCTACGACGACGAAAAGCTCGGCTTCTACAAGGTGGCCAAGCACTACTACACACCGGGTTGGTGGGAGCCGAATTCGGCCTACTCGTTCTACGTGAGCCTGAAGGAATGGGAAAAGCTGCCTAAGGAATATCAGGCTGCGTTCGAAGCCGCTGCCTACGCCGTCAACGCCGACATGATGGCCGAGTACGACGCCAAGAATCCCGCCGCCTTGAAGCGCCTGATCGCCAATGGCGTCAAGCTGCATCCGTTTTCCAACGAGATCCTCAAGGCAGCCCAGGACGTGGCCTATGCGATGTACGACGAGGAAGCCGCCAAGAATCCGGCCTTCAAGAAGATCTACCTGTCCTGGGTGAAGTTCCGCGAAGACCAGTTGGCCTGGCACCGCGTTGCCGAACAGACCATGGCAGCGTTCTCGTTCAACAACAAGCCCACCATCAAGACTGTCGCGTAATCGCGGCACCGGCGCAACAAGACCCCCTCCGCGGGGTCTTTCCATTTGCGGACGGCAGGCACTGCATCTTGCCTGCGGCGCGCCCCGCGCCGCGGTGGTAGATTGGCCGCTTTCGACAGGATCGCAAGGGAACCGGCATGCAAAGCTACGACGTCACCGAGTGGGGCAAGCCCCTGCAGAAGGCCATCCGCGAGACCCCCTCGCCCACCGGGACGGAAGTGCTGGTCAAGCTCAAGTACTGCGGCGTATGCCACAGCGACGTGCATATCCGCGACGGTTACTTCGACATGGGCGGGGGCAAGAAATTCCAGATGAGCGACCGCGGCATGAAACCGCCGGTCACCATGGGCCATGAGCCCTATGGCACCGTGATCGCCGCCGGCCCTGACGCCGGCTCGGTGCCGATCGGCGAAGACCGCCTGGTCTATCCGTGGACCGGGTGCGGCAACTGCGCGCGCTGCCTGGAAGGCGCCGACAACCTGTGCCCGACGCCCCGCTACATCGGCATCCAGCGTTCCGGCGGTTATGCGGATCACGTGCTGGTGCCGCATCCCCGTTATCTGATCGACGCCTCCGGCGTCGCGCCCAGTTTCGCGCCCATTCTCGCCTGCTCGGGGCTCACCACCTACAGTGCGGTCAACAAGTTGAGGCCCTTCGGCGCGGACGACTGGATCGTGGTGATGGGCGCCGGCGGCCTCGGATTGATGGCGGTGGCCATGCTCAACGCCATGGGTCACAAGCGCATCGTCGCCTGCGACATCGACGCCTCCAAGTTCGCCGCAGCGCGTGCGGCCGGCGCCGCGGAGACTTTCAACGCGGCCGCCGCCGACACGCCGGCGAAACTGCAGGCGCTGCCGGGCGGCGTGGCCGGTGCCGTCGATCTGGTCGGTGCAACGCAGACCGCGCAAGTCGCCCTGGGGGCCCTGCGCAAGGGCGGCCGTTACGTGCTGGTCGGCCTGTACGGCGGCGAGATCACGCTCTCGATGGTCGGCACCATCCAGCGCGCGCTGACGGTGCAGGGCTCCTACGTGGGCAACGTGCAGGAACTGCGCGAAGTCGTGGCGCTGGCCAAATCGGGCCGGCTCAAGCCCATTCCGGTCGAAATCCGGCCGATGAGCGAGATCTCGCGCACCCTCGACGAACTCAAGGCCGGCACGGTGATCGGCCGGGTGGTGGCCGAGATCGCCTGATCCCAGCCCGCACCCATTCAACCCAGCTGGATAGACATGGCAAATCCCTCACGCGGCACGCGCGGCATGGCCGTTGCGCCCCACTCCCTGGCCTCCCAATCCGCCCTGGCCGTCCTGCGCGAAGGCGGTAACGCCGTCGAGGCGATGATCGCGGCCACCGCCACCATCGCGGTGGTCTACCCGCACATGAACGGCATCGGCGGCGACAGTTTCTGGCTGGTACGCACGCCGGCCGACGGCGTGATCGGCATCGACGCCTGCGGCGCATCCGCCGCGGGCGTGTCGCGCGCCGACTACGCCGGCAAGCCGGCCATTCCGTTCCGTGGCGGATCGGCGGCCATCACCGTGGCGGCGACGATGTCCGGATGGAACGCGGCCTACCGGCATTCGATCGAGAAGCTCGGCGGCAGGCTGCCGCTGTCGCGCCTGCTCGAAGACGCGATCCACTATGCGAAATCCGGCATCGCAGTGACCTACTCGCAGCACATGAACACCACGAAGAAGCTGGCGGAGTTGAAGGACATTCACGGCTTCGCAGGAGCCTTCCTGATCGACGGCAAGCCGCCTGCCACCGGTGACGTGTTCCTGCAACCGCGCATGGGCGCCACGTTCGAGCAACTCGCCCACGCGGGGCTGGACGACTACTACCGTGGCGACCTGGCACGCGCGATCGCCAAGGACCTCGCAACCGCGCAGAGCCCGGTGACCCTGGCCGATCTGGAGGCCCACCAGGCTCTCATCCGCCGGCCGCTCGAACTCGCCCATTCGCTCGGGCGCGTCTATAACATGCCGCCGCCCACCCAGGGCCTGGTGTCGCTCTTGATCCTGGGCCAGATGGACCGGCTGGGCATCGCGCGCTTCGACCACCTGTCCGCGGACTATGTCCATGCCGCCGTGGAGGCCACCAAGCGCGCCTTCAGGGTGCGCGACCGCTTCATCACCGATCCCGAGGTGATGAGGAAGAACGGCGCCCCGGACCCGCAGTCGCTTCTGGAAGGCGCCTACCTCGACGCCGAGGCCGCGAAAATCGACATGGCGAAGGCCGCACCGTGGGGCGCGGGCAAGGGCCCCGCGGACACGATCTGGATGGGCGTCATCGACGGCCAGGGCAACGCGGTGTCGCTGATCCAGTCGATCTATCATGAGTTCGGCTCCGGCGTCGTGCTGGGCGGCACCGGCATCAACTGGCAGAACCGCGGCGCCTCGTTCTCGCTGGACCCGCAGCACATCAACACGCTCGAGCCGCGCAAGAAGCCCTTCCATACGCTCAATCCGGCGCTCGCGCTGCTCGACGACGGCCGCGTCATGGTCTACGGCAACATGGGCGGCGACGGGCAGCCGCAAAGCCAGTCGGCGGTGTTCACCCGCACCGCGGTGCTGGGCATGAATCCGCAAGACGCGATCGCCGCGCCGCGTTGGCTGCTCGGCCGCACCTGGGGCCAGACCTCGGATACCCTCAAACTGGAAGGCCGCTTTCCTGCCGCGACGGTGGAAGAGTTGCGCCGCCGCGGACACGACGTCGAGATGTACCCGGATTTCGACGAAACCCTCGGCCATGCGGGTTGCGTGATCCGTCATCCGAACGGCAACTTCGAGGGCGGTTTCGACCCGCGCTCGGACGGTGGCGTGGCGGCCTGGTGACTCATGGAGCGCGTAAGGCTCGACAAGTTTCTCTGGGCCGCGCGCTTCTACAAGACCCGCAGCATCAGCACCGAGGCCATCGACGGCGGCAAGGTGCGCGTCAACGGCGATCGCGTCAAGCCTGCCAAGGAGGTCAAGGTGGGGGACCGCATCGATCTGCGCGCCGGCGATTCGGAGTATGTCATCGTGGTCAAGGCGCTCGCCGACAAGCGCGGCAGCGCCGAAATCGCGCGCACCCTCTACGATGAAACCCCGGAGAGCCAGGCGGCACGCACCGCGGCGGCGGAAAAGCAGCGCCGCTTCAGCGACCCGGCCGCGGAGATCTTTGCCCGACCCACCAAGAAGGACCGGCGCCGCCTGGACAGCTTCCGTGGCGGATAATGGGGCGCCCGGCGCCAACAGAACGGAGACAAGCATGCAGCGCATTTCCCCCGCCCTCGCCGCGCTCCTCGCACTGGCCTGCCTGCTGCCGTGCGGCCGGGCGGTCGCCCAGGCGTATCCGAACAAGCCGGTCAGGATCCTGGTGCCGTTCGTCGCCGGCGGCACCAGCGACATTGTCGCGCGCGCCGTCGGCCAGAAACTCACCGAGGCGGGCTACACCACCCTGGTGGAGAATCGCCCGGGCGCCAACGGATCGATCGCCGCCGAGGCGCTCGCCAAGTCGCCCGCCGACGGCTACACCATCATGGTCGGTTCGATCGGCACGTTCGCGATCAACATGGGGCTCTACAAGAATCCCAAATACGACACGCTCAAGGATTTCGACGCGATTACCGTCGCGGTGCGCACGCCCAATGTGCTGATCACCCCGCCCGGTTTCCCGGCCGCCAACCTGAAGGAATTCATCGACTACGCGCGCAGGAATCCGGGCAAGGTGTCCTATGGTTCGTCAGGCTCCGGCTCGTCGGACCACCTCTCGGCGGAGCTGTTCAAGCAGCAGACCAGGACCTTCGGCGTGCACATCCCCTATCGCGGCGGCGCGGCGGCGCAAACCGACATCATGGCCGGCAACATCGAGGCGTCGTTCCAGAACTTCGGCACCGTGGTGCCCTACATTCGCGCCGGGAAGATGAAGGCGCTGGCCGTCACCTCGGCGGCCCGCATGCCGCAGTTGCCGAACGTGCCGACCATGATCGAATCCGGCATCGCTGGATTCGACGTCACGTCGTGGCAGGCAGTGGCGGCACCCAGAGGCACGCCGAAGGACATCATCAACAAGCTGCATGCCGATATCGCCAGGGGCTTCCGCGCACCGGACCTGAGCCAGCGTTTCGCCGACCAGGGCTTCGAGAACGTGCTCGGCACGCCGGAGCAGACCGCCGTCTTCTTCAAGGCTGAAATAGAGC
Source organism: Burkholderiales bacterium (assembly GCA_947456845.1). GTDB lineage: Bacteria > Pseudomonadota > Gammaproteobacteria > Burkholderiales > JAEUOS01 > JAEUOS01. The sequence goes on from CANGUJ010000037.1 coordinate 14,334, forward strand.
GGTGGGCCAGGGTGGTCGCGGCTTCCGGGGCCCAGGTCGACTGACTGCCGACCGGCGCACGCAAGCGGCGCGCGGGCGTGCCGCCCGGAGCGCCTCAAACGGTCAGGCCGCCTGAGACCTCGATCACCGCGCCATTGATGTAGCCGGCGTCATCGGAAGCCAGAAATGCGTAGACGCTGGCGATTTCCTCGGGCCTGCCGAGGCGTCCGAGCGCGACCCGGCTCTTGATCTGGTTGATCACGTTTTCCGGGATGGTGTTGAGGATGCTGGTGGCGATAAAGCCCGGCGCCACCGCGTTGACCCGGATGCCCTTCGGGCCGAGTTCGCGGAACCAGGTCTTGGTGAAGCCGATCACGCCGAACTTGGTGGCGGCGTAATTGGTCTGGCCGAAATTGCCGTAGATTCCCACCACTGACGATGCGTTCAGGATAACGCCACTGCCCTGGGCGATCATGGTTTCGACCACCGCCTGCGAGCAGTTGAACACCCCCTTGAGATTGACGTCGATGACGGCGTCGAACTCGACCTCGGTCATCTTGACCAGGCGCGCATCCTTGGTGATGCCCGCGTTGTTGACCAGCACATCGATGCGGCCGAAGCGGTCCTTGACTGCGGCCACCAGGGCGTCGACGCTGGCGCGCTGGGTGACGTCGACGATTTCGCCCCATGCCGCACCGGTTTCCTTGACGGCGGCGTCGATCTGCTCGCGCCGGAGGTCGGCGATGACGACCTGCGCGCCTTCGGCGGCAAAGCGTTTCGCGGTGGCATGACCGATACCGTTGGCAGCGCCGGTAATGATGGCCACCTTGTCCTTGAGTCTCATCTTGTCCTCTCCCTCAAAAAACGACGCGCGACTCTAGCATATGAAAAGCATGGATGCTGCAGTGCAATGTGATGCGGCGAACCGCCATGGCGGCGTCATCCCGAGCCGCTGTGGACCAGCGCAGTGGTTCAGGCGCGGCAAACGCCTGCGAATTCGAGCACTTCGTCCATATGTTCGGCGAAATCGGCCATCCCATGGTCACTGCCCTGAATGACCTTGTGGCGGGCGCCCGGAAAGGCGTCGACCATCTCATGCCAGTCGAGAAGTTCGTCGCCGGTGGCGGCAAGAACGAAATATCGCTCCGGACATGTCACCGACTCGACGTGCATGTCCTGGAGTTCATCCAGGTACTCGGCGCGGAATTCAAAGCGGGTCGTCGCGTCATGATAGGTCGTCTGGGTGCCCACATGGCGCACCAGTTTTTCGTGGGCGCGCAGCGCCGGATTGAGTAACACCGCCCGGCATCCAAGCCTCTCGGCCAGCCAGGTGGCGTAGAAGCCGCCCAGGGAACTGCCGATCAATGTCAGCTCCCCGGGCGCCACGCCTGCGGTCAAAGCAAGCATGTCGGCCATTGCACTGGCGGGCCGCTCGGAGAGTTGCGGGCACCGGTAGCGCGATTGCAGACCCCGGTCACGCATGCGCTGACCGATCAGGCGCGCCTTGAATGA
>CANGUJ010000038.1 GCA_947456845.1 Burkholderiales bacterium
AGGGGGACGTCGAGTTCCCTGGGCGTTTCCTCCTCGCGCCTGGGCACTGGCAGGTTGGCTTGGGCCAAGACCTGCTGCATGAGCATCAAGGCGAGGATCGACGCGCAGCGCGCGACGGTCGCGCCGCGTGGAAAGAACGACTTACGCAAAATCCCCGACCAGCGAAGCGAGCACTTCGGGCGCGAGCTCATTGAGTTGCGCCAGATACTGCGGATGATCGCAGCCGAGCTTCATCTGCGCGCCGCTCTTGAGCGCGGCGATCATGGGCGGAGCGAACTCGAAGCGCAGAAAATGCACCGCAGCCGTCTTCTCGTCGTTTTCACGGTCGAGGTCCTCGTCGGCAATCGCGTACACGCGGTCCTGCCCCTCGACCTCGACGAACACCCGCCGCTCGATGCCCTTGAGCAACGCAAGCGCCCTTTGCCTTTCCGGCACGCTGGTGTACTCGATCAGCATGGTGGCCTTGAGGTTCGAGCCATCCGGAATGAGCGGGTTGTAGGACTCGAGTTCCCCGGCGATGCCGGCTTCCTCGAAAATCTTTTCTATGCGAAGCATCTCCTGCACCTGGTAGCGGATGGTCAGTTCGTCCTCGAAAATGAGGGTGACATGCTCGCCCAGGTGAACGGTCCGCGTCTTCTTGTGGGCAATCACGCGCGCACGAAAATCATTGCGCGCCTTTGAATAGGCCTCCAGCGTCATGAGGCTAGCGGGTGTCAATTGCGGCATCTCGAATTTCCTGATTAGGTTTTGGCCGGAGCGGCTACAGTCCGTAGGCCATCCGCAGCAGGGACAGCGGATGCTCCAGGGGAACCTCGGCGAGCCCGTTCTCCCGCATGCCTTGCTCGATGTGATGGCCGGCCAACTGGCAGTCAGAACTGATGAAGTCCGGCTTGGCGCCTGCGGGTCCCGCCATCGCCTTGAACACCGGCTTGCCGATCTTCATCGCCATGGCGTGGAACTCCTTCTTGACGCCCCAGGTGCCGGAATGGCCCGAACATCGCTCCACCGCATTGACTGTCGTGCCCGGTACAAGTTGCAATGTTTCCGCCGTCTTCTTGCCCACGTTCTGCACGCGCGAATGGCAGGGAATGTGGTAAGACACGTTGCCCAGGGGCTTCTTGAAATCGGTCTTCAGCAGCCCGTCGCGGTTGCGCAGGATGAAATACTCGAACGGATCGAACATCGCGTCGGCGACCGCCTTGACGTCCGCGTCATCGGGAAACATCAGGGGCAATTCCTGCTTGAACATCAGCGTGCAAGACGGGATCGGTGTGAGGATCGCGTAACCGTCACGCGCCAGTTTCGCAAGGGCGGGGATGTTCTTGTTCTTGAGCGCCTCGACAGCCTTGAGGTCGCCCAGTTCCAGCTTGGGCATGCCGCAGCAGGCCTCCTTTTCGGCCAGCGTCCAGGCGATCTCGTTGTGCTCGAGCACGGCGACAAGGTCGCGGCCGATGCCCGGTTCGTTGTAGTTGATGTAGCAGGTTGAAAAGATCGCCACTTTGCCGGGCGTGCGCTCGCCATGGCGCACCGGCACGTCCGCCCCCTTGCGAGGCCCGGAACGAAACTTGGATCCGGCATATTCCGGCACCCAGGCCTGTTCATCGACCCCCAGGGTCATCTCCATGACCTCGCGCGCCAGTTTGGTCTTGTTCACCGCGTTGACCGCCTGGGTCACGATGGGGATGCCGGCGAACATTCCGAGGGTGTCGGTTCCCGACAGCAGCCGGTCGCGTATGCCCGTCAGGCCCTGCTCGTGCTTCACCGCCTTGGCCCGCAGCATCAGGTGCGGAAAGTCAAGATTCCAGGGGTGCGGCGGAACATACGGGCACTTCGTCATGTAGCAGACGTCGCACAGGTAGCACTGATCGACCACCTTCCAATAGTCTTCCCTGGCCACCCCGTCGACTTCCATGGTGGCACTTTCGTCGACCAGGTCGAAAAGGGTCGGGAAGGAACCGCACAGGCTCACGCAGCGCCGGCAGCCGTGACAGATGTCGAATACGCGCTCCATCTCGTGGTAGAGCGCCTCCTGGTCATAGAACTCGGGATTCTTCCAGTCCAGCGGATGCCGGGTCGGTGCCTCGAGATTGCCTTCGCGATTGCTCATGGGTCGACAAAGCGTTCATGTGGAAAACAGTGTGGAAAGAACGACAAGGGGCGCAAAAGCGCCCCCTGTCCCGTCACGGTCGCCCCGGCCCGCGCGCGGCGGATGGGGCCACCTTGTTACATCAATCGACGAGTGCGTCGAGCGCCTTCTGATAGCGATTGGCGTGCGAGCGCTCGGCCTTGGCCAGGGTCTCGAACCAGTCGGCGATCTCGTCAAAACCCTCGTCGCGGGCGGTCTTGGCCATGCCAGGGTACATGTCGGTGTACTCATGGGTTTCGCCAGCGACCGCAGCCTTGAGGTTGTTGCGCGAGGAGCCGATCGGCAGGCCGGTCGCCGGGTCGCCAACCGCCTCGAGGTACTCCAGATGACCATGGGCATGGCCGGTCTCGCCTTCGGCAGTGGAGCGGAACAACGCGGCGACGTCATTCTGGCCCTCGACGTCGGCCTTGTTTGCGAAGTACAGGTAGCGACGATTGGCCTGGGATTCGCCGGCGAATGCGTCCTTCAGATTTTGCTCGGTCTTCGAGCCTTTGAGTGATGCCATGTCTTATCTCCGATCAAAGCACGATGGGCTGGGTGAGTTCAGATTTCAGGATGCCATGGGCATGCGCCCGGCAGCACCACACCCGCGGATCCGGACCGCGGACGGGCCCAAATCTTCAGGAGAGCATAATGATAGCGCCTGACACCCCTAACGACAAATTAATTGTGTCAATCGGCGGGATAGCCGGAATCAATCTGCGGCGGCGCGGCCGGCTTGGGATCGACCGAGGCCGGCCGCGCCGTGGCTGCCGCGCCTGCGTCGCGACGCGGGCGCTGCCGGCGGGAACCGTCGATATCGCGCGCGAAAAGCAGTCGCGAAAGTTCGTTCAGCGCCAAGCTGTAGACCTCGCGCTTGAACTCGATGACGCTGTCGAGCGGCACCCAGTAATCGTGCCAGCGCCATGCGTCGAATTCCGGATGCTCGGAACATCGCAAGCGCACATCGCAATCCCTTCCGACCAGTCGCAGAAGGAACCAGATCTGCTTCTGGCCGCGGTAGTTCCCGCGGAAATCGCGTTTGATCCACTCACGCGGCACGTCATAGCGCAACCAGTCGCGCGTCCGGCCGAGAATGCGCACATGCTCGGCCTTGAGTCCGGTTTCTTCGTGGAGCTCGCGGTACATGGCCTGTTCCGGCGTTTCGCCGTACTTGATGCCACCCTGCGGAAACTGCCAGGAGTGTTCTCTTACCCGCTTGCCCCAGAAAACCTCGTTGCGATGGTTGACGATGATGATGCCGACGTTCGGGCGGTAGCCGTCGCGGTCGAGCATGAAAACACCCGCTGATCCCTTAGAATTGGGCTCGATTATAGACGCAAGAAACATCCGGGGAAACCACGCAACATGCGCGCATCGAGGTTCTTCATTTCCACTGTCAAGGAGGCGCCGAGCGACGCCGAGGTCGCCAGCCACAAGCTCATGATCCGCGCGGGCATGATCAAGCGCCTATCCGCCGGCATCTACACCTACATGCCGTTGGGCCTGCGCGTGATCCGCAAGGTCGAGGCCATCATCCGCGAGGAGATGGACCGCGCAGGCGCCGTCGAAATGCTCATGCCCGTGGTCCAGCCGGCGGAACTGTGGCACGAGACCGGCCGTTTCGAAAAAATGGGGCCCGAACTCATGCGGGTCAAGGACCGGCACGAGCGCGACTTCATCATCCAGCCCACCAGCGAAGAGGTGGTCACCGACATCGCCCGGCAGGAACTGCGCAGTTACCGGGCGCTGCCGCGCAACTTCTATCACATCCAGACCAAGTTTCGCGACGAGCGCAGACCCCGCTTCGGCGTCATGCGCGGGCGCGAGTTCACCATGAAGGATGCCTATTCGTTCGACCGCGATGCCGCCGGCGCCGAAAAAAGCTACGACATCATGTTCGCGGCCTACCAGCGCATCTTCGACCGTTTCGGGCTCACCTACCGCGCGGTGGCGGCCGATACCGGCGCCATCGGCGGTTCGCGTTCGCACGAATTCCAGGTCATCGCCGACACCGGGGAAGACGCCATCGTGTATTGCCCGCAATCCGACTATGCGGCCAACATCGAGCTTGCCGAAGCCCTGCCCCTGCTCGGTTCGCGCGAACCGCCGTCGCTCGCCATGCAGGTCGCGCCCACGCCGGGCAAGGCCACCTGTCCCGATGTGGCCGCCCATCTGGGCATCCCGCTCCACAAGACCGTCAAGTCGCTGGTCATCGCCACCGAAGAACGCGATGCCGCCGGCGCGGTCAAGTCGGTGCAGATCTGGCTGCTGCTCGTGCGTGGCGACCATGATTTGAACGAGGTCAAGACGGCCAAGCTCGAGGGACTCAGGAACGGTTACCGTTTTGCCACCGTGCCGGAAATCATCGACCATTTCGGCATCAAGCCGGGCTACCTGGGACCGGTGGGCATGAAGAAACCGGTGCGCGTGGTGGCGGACCGCACGGTCGCCAACATGAGCGATTTCGTGACCGGCGCCAACCAGTGGGATCATCACCTGACCGGGGTGAACTGGGGCCGCGACCTTCCCGAGCCGCACCTGGTGGCCGATATACGCAACGTCTGCGAAGGCGATCCGTCCCCGGACGGCAAGGGCGCGCTCTCGATACAACGCGGCATCGAGGTGGGGCATGTGTTCTACCTCGGCACCAAGTATTCCGAGGCCATGAAGGCCACCTACCTCGACGAGACCGGCAAGCCGCAACTCATGGTCATGGGCTGCTACGGCATCGGTGTGACGCGCATCGTGGGCGCGGCCATCGAACAGGGTCACGACGAGCGCGGCATCATTTTCCCGGATGCGATCGCGCCGTTCACGGTCGCGATTTGCCCTATCGGCATGGACAAATCCGACGCTGTGCGCCAGGCGGCGGATCGACTGTACGCCGAGCTGTCGAGCGCCGGCATCGACGTGTTGCTCGATGACCGCGGCGAGCGTCCGGGATCCATGTTCGCCGACATGGAACTGATCGGTATTCCGCACCGCATCACCATCGGCGATCGCGGCCTGAAAGACGGCAAGGTCGAGTACCAGGGCCGCCGCGACGCCGCCGCCACCCCCGTCGCGGTCGCCGGAATCGCCGCCTTCGTGAAAGCCAAGCTGGGCGGGTGAACGCGCGCTCCGCCCCGCATGCCGGGAAACCGGTCGAACAGCAGCACGTATGGCGGTGCGTGGCCCGCATTGCGGCCGTCCTGCTGCTGCTCGGCACTGCGCGGACGGCGCTCGCCGGTGCGCAGCAGTACGAACCCCTCTCCGACTCCGTGCGCACCGCACTGTCGGCCGCGGTGCGCGAGGACCGCACTCCGCCCGAGCCGAAATTCGCCACGGCACTCGACAAGGCCAACTGGCTGGCCAGCATGTCCGAGCGCCTGCCGATCCGCCACAAGCCGGACTACCAGAGCCGCATCGAATTTCTCAAGACAGTGCACTACGAGTCCACCCGGGCCGGCCTGGACCCGCAACTCGTGCTGGGCTTGATCACGGTTGAATCCGGATTCAAGAAGTACGCGGTGAGCAGCGCCGGGGCGCGCGGCTACATGCAGGTCATGCCGTTCTGGACACGACTGATCGGCAATGGCGACGTGCGCACGCTGTTCGACATGCGTACCAACATCCGGATGGGCTGCGTCATCCTGCGCCACTATCTGGACCTGGAGCAGGGCAACCTGTTTCTCGCCCTAGGGCGCTACAACGGCAGCCGCGGTCGCGCCGAGTATCCCAATGCGGTGATGGCAGCCGCGCGCAGCAAATGGCTGTGGGAAGCGGAAAAAGGCCCCGCTGCCGTACCCGCTTCAGCAGCCTCGGTGGCCTCGGCGGCCCCAGCCACCGCACCGATGCAGCCCACCTCCGCGTCACCAGCACCCCATCCGCGGCGCTGACTCCGGCGCAGAAGGCACGCCATGTACGGCGAATTCGGGTGGGTAAGTACCTCGCCCCGCCCGGCGGGGGGGCGCGCCCATCCCGGAGCGCTCCCGAAGAAGACCGCCGGGCAGCCCGCGACCCCGCGGTGCGCGACGCGCATGCGCGTCCAGCGTTCGCCAACCCAAAACGGGCGCCGCCCGAAGGCGGCGCCCGATGCAGCCGGTATGGCCTGGGAAAATCAGTCGGCCTGGCGGCGCAGAAAAGCCGGGATCTCGTACTTGTCCATGCCGGCGTTCTGCAGCGCCTCCACCTGCGCGCGCCGGTCGGCGCGCCCAGACCGGAACACCGCCGGCGTTTCCAGGTCCTGGTAATTGACCGACGGCGGCTGGTCGAAGGGCGTTGCAACTACCACAGGCGCGTTGTCCGTGCCGGTACGCAACACCGTCTGCGGCACCAGCGTGGGCTTGTCGGCACGGCGCGCGTTGGCGCGGCCGAGGCCGGTCGCCACCACGGTCACGCGCAATTTGTCGCCCATCGTCTCGTCGAACACCGCGCCACAGATGACGTGCGCATCCGGATCGGCGAAATGTTTGATGGTATCCATCACCTCCTTGTACTCCTTCATCTTCAGGGACTTCGAAGCGGTGATGTTTACCAGCACGCCGCGCGCACCGGTCAAATCGACGCCCTCGAGCAGCGGGCTTGCCACCGCCTGCTCGGCGGCGATGCGCGCACGGTCCATGCCCTCGGCATAGGCGGAGCCCATCATGGCCATGCCCATTTCGGCCATCACCGTCTTGACATCCTCGAAATCGACGTTGATCAGGCCGGGCTGATTGATGATCTCGGAGATGCCGGCCACCGCGTTGTGCAGCACGTCGTCGGCCGCAGCGAAGGCCTGTTCCATCTCGACATCGTCGCCCAGCACTTCCATGAGCTTTTCATTGAGGATGACGATCAGGGAATCGACATGCGCCGACAGTTCGGTGATGCCGGCTTCGGCCGAACGCATGCGCCGCCCCCCCTCGAACAGGAAGGGCTTGGTCACCACCCCCACGGTGAGGATGCCCATTTCCTTGGCGATCTCGGCCACCACCGGCGCGGCGCCGGTGCCGGTGCCGCCGCCCATGCCGGCCGTGATGAACACCATGTGCGCGCCTTCGAGCGCCTCGCGGATGCGATCGCGGTCGTTGAGTGCGGCTTCGCGCCCCTTGTCCGGATTGGCGCCGGCGCCCAGGCCGGTGGATCCGAGCTGGATCTGGGTTTGCGCGCCGGTGCGCGTGAGGACCTGCGCGTCGGTGTTGGCGGCGATGAACTCGACGCCATGCACCTCGCGCCGGATCATGTGGGTGATGGCGTTGCCGCCGGCCCCCCCGATGCCGATCACCTTGATGTTGGTGCCGCCGGTTTCCGTTTCCAGAACCTCGAATTTGTTTGACATGCCAGGACTCTCCTAAGAAAACGTTTCAGTCTTGAAAAACCGAGATTGAGGACCCTAGAAATTCGGGGATGCCGGCTGATGCCACGCGCAACCCGCGCCGGCAAAGCCGATAGCCCCTAATCCCCAGACCCCCCCCCACGAACACACCTGCGCCTTCGTAGACTTTGCGTGGCTTTCGCCGTCTCGAATCGACCGGCCGGGCGGGCCGGCGATTTAAGACAAACCACAAGCGGAAACATGTCGGGTTGCACTTCTTCCGCCTCAAAAATTTCCCTGGAACCAGGTCTTCATGCGACCGGCCATGCTCTTGAGCGACCCGGACTTCTCGAGCACGCGGCCATGGTGCTGGCGCTGCGCAAGCCCCTCATACAAAAGCCCGATCGCGGTGGCATAGCGGGGCCCCTTGACCACGTCGGCCAGGCTGCCGTCATACTTGGGATTGCCCACGCGCACCGGCATGGAAAACATTTCCTCGCCCAGTTCGATCAAGCCCGGCAGGGCCGCAGAGCCTCCCGTGAGCACGATGCCGGAAGACAGTAGTTCCTCGTAGCCGGATTCGCGCAAGGTCTGCTGGATGAGCTGGAACAGTTCTTCGACCCGGGGCTCGATCACCGCGGCCAAGGCCTGCCGGCTCATGCTGCGCGGCCCGCGATCGCCGATGCCGGGCACCTCGATCATTTCCTCGCCGCCGGCCAGGCGCTGCATCGCTACCCCGTGGCGGATCTTGATGTCCTCGGCCTCGGGGGTCGGGGTGCGCAAGGCCATGGCGATGTCGTTGGTGATCTGGTCGCCCGCGATCGGGATCACCGCGGTGTGGCGGATCGCGCCCTGGGTGAATACCGCGATGTCGGTGGTGCCGCCACCGATGTCGACCAGCGCCACGCCGAGTTCCTTTTCATCCTCGGTCAGGCAAGCCAGGCTGGAGGCCAGCGGCTGCAGGATCAGGTCACCGACGTCCAGGCCGCAGCGGCGCACGCACTTGACGATGTTCTGCGCCGCCGATACCGCGCCGGTGACGATGTGCACCTTGACTTCCAGGCGCATGCCGCTCATGCCCAGCGGCTCGCGCACGTCCTCCTGGCCGTCGATGATGAATTCCTGTTTGAGGATGTGCAGGATCTGCTGGTCCGTGGGAATGTTGACGGCCCGCGCCGTCTCGATGACGCGGTCGATGTCGAACTGGCTGACTTCGCGATCCTTGATGGCCACCATGCCGTGCGAATTGAAACTCTTGATGTGGCTTCCGGCAATCCCCGTGAAAACCCGCGCTATCTTGCAATCGGCCATCAACTCCGCCTCCTCCAGCGCCCGCTGGATCGAGCCGACCGTCGTATCTATGTTGACCACCACGCCTTTCTTGAGGCCCTTGGATTCGTGACTGCCGGTGCCGATGATCTGCAGGCGGCCCTCCGGAGTGGCTTCGGCCACCACCGCGATGATCTTCGAAGTCCCGATGTCCAGGCCGACAATCAGGTCCTTGGCGTCGCGCGTCTTGTTCATGCTCATCTGATGGCCCTCCCCGTCAAGCACGGCCTGCGGCCGGTTTGGCAATGCGTTGTGGCGTCCTGGGCTTGCGCTGCGGCAGCCGCTCGGCCTGCGGCCGCTCCGGCGAGAGAGTGGCGCGCAGCCCGGGCACGCGCGCCGCGAATCCGTTCGGATAACGCAGGTCGACCACCTCGACGCGCGCGGCGATCCGCCCGACGGTCGTCGCATAATGCGCCACGAAGCGCTCCATCCTCGAAAGCACCGTGGAGCCCTGCTGCTCGCGGCCGATCTCCAGCACCATGCCGTCGGCAAGGCGCACGGTCCAGGCCTGGCGCGCCGACAGCATCACCAACTTGGGATCCTTGCCGATGGCAGCCAGGCGCTCGCGAAAGGCGCCGTAGTGGCGCGCCACCTCGCGCTCGCTGCCCTCCGGCCCTGACAGCAGCGGCAAGGCGCGGCCAAGCTCCGCTTCGCCGGGCGCATTGAATGCCTCTCCCAGCAGGCTCACGAAACGATTGCCGCCCTCGTCATTCCAGCGCGCCAGCGCGCGGTGCTCTTCCAGGCGCACTACGAGGCGGTCCGGCCATTGCCGGCGCACGCTCGCCGTGCGTACCCAGGGCAGCGACTCGAATGCGTGGCGCGCCTTCGCCAGGTCAGCGGTGAAGATGGTGCCGTTGATCTGCGGAACGCAGTATCGCGCCACCCGGTCGGCCGTCACGTGCTGCAGCGCCTGGCCGTCCAGCGGGGTCACCACCACGGCGCGGATCGCGAACTGCGGCTGTCGCGCGAACCAGCGCGCCGCGGTCGCGCCGGCGCTCAGAAGCGCGAGCACCAGGAGCATGGCGCTAAGTCGATTCAGGGCGAGGGGATCGTTCCACATGATCAATCGCCGCGCGGCTCCATGGTCATGGCGAGGATGCGCACGCAGAGGTCTTCATAGCTGATGCCCGCGGCCCGCGCCGCCATCGGTACCAGGCTGTGACCGGTCATCCCCGGCGAGGTGTTGACTTCCAGCAGAAAAGGGCTGCCGTCCGCGCGCAGCATGATGTCGATGCGCCCCCAGCCGCTCGCCCCCACCAGGCGGAACGCCTTCAGCGAAACCGCCTGGAGCTCCGCCTCCTGCGCGGCGTTCAATCCGCATGGGCACAGGTATCGCGTGTCGTCGCTGAAGTACTTGTTCTGGTAATCGTAGTTGCCGGCCGGCGCGTCGATACGGATCAGCGGCAGCGCGGTGTCACCCAGGATGCCGGCGGTGTATTCGGCGCCGGCGATGAACTCCTCGGCAAGCGCCAGGTCGCGGTAGCGATCGGCGGCCAGCCGGTAGGCCGCCGGAAGCTGATCGACCCGGGCCACCCTGGTCAGGCCGAGCGTCGAGCCTTCGCGCGCCGGTTTGACGATCAGGGGCAGCCCGAGATCGTCAGCGACCGCGGACCAGTCGTCCGAGGCTTCAAGGATGCGGTAGCGCGGCGTCGGGATGCCGGCCGACAGCCAGATCATCTTGGTACGCCACTTGTCCATGCCGATGGCGGAACCCATCACGCCGGACCCGGTGTAGGGCAGACCGAGCACCTCGAGCGCACCCTGCACGGTGCCGTCCTCCCCGCCACGCCCGTGCAGGGCGATGAAGCAGCGCGCGAAGCCCTCGCGCCTCAAGTCCGCCAGGTCGCGCTCGGAAGGATCGAATGCATGGGCGTCGATGCCGCGATTCCTCAGCGCCGCCAGAACGCCGTTGCCGCTCATGAGCGAGACTTCGCGCTCAGAAGACGCGCCTCCCATGAGCACCGCGACCCGCCCGAAGTCAGGCATGGAACCCCCTGTCGGCAAGCTCGCGCGGCACGCCGCCGATGGAGCCGGCGCCCATGGTCACCACGACATCGCCGTGCTGTGCCACGCGCAGCACGGCTTCCGCCATCTCGGCGATCTGTTCCACGAACACCGGCTCGACCTTGCCGGCCACGCGCAGCGCGCGCGCCAGGGCCCTGCCGTCGGCGGCCACGATCGGCGGCTCGCCGGCGGCGTAGACGTCGGCCAGCACCAGCGCATCGACGCTGGAGAGCACGCGCACGAAGTCCTCGAAGCAGTCGCGTGTACGGGTGTAGCGATGCGGCTGGAACGCCAGGACCAGGCGCCGGCCCGGGAAGGCGCCGCGCGCTGCCGCGATGGTGGCCGCCATTTCGGCGGGATGGTGGCCATAATCGTCGATCAAGGTGAAATGCCCGCCGCCAGCGGCGCCGACCTCCCCATAGCGCTGGAAGCGCCGCCCTACCCCCTTGAAGCCCGCCAGGGCATCGACGATTGCGCGGTCTGCCACGCCCAGTTCGGTAGCCACCGCCACGGCGGCCAGCGCATTCTGCACGTTATGCAATCCGGGCAGGTTGAGCACGATGTCGAGAGTACCGTCGCGACCCTCGCGGCGGGTGGCAAACCGCATCCTGCCGCCCTCGGCCACCACGTCGACCGCGCGCACCTGGGCGTCATCGGCAAAACCGTAGGTGGTCACCGGCTTGCTGACAAAGGGCATGATCTGGCGCACCGCCGCGTCATCGGCGCACAGGATCGCGTTGCCGTAGAACGGCAGGCGCTGGGTGAATTCGATAAAGGCCTGCTTGAGCCGCGCGAAGTCATGGCCATAGGTCTCCATGTGGTCGGCGTCGATGTTGGTGATCACCGCGATCATCGGCTGCAGATTCAGGAAGGATGCGTCCGACTCGTCGGCCTCGACCACGATGTAGTCGCCGGTCCCGAGCCTCGCGTTGGCGCCCGCCGAGGTGAGCCGGCCGCCGATGACGAAGGTCGGGTCCAGGCCGGCCTCGGCGAGTACGCTCGCCACCAGACTGGTGGTGGTCGTCTTGCCGTGGGTGCCGGCCACCGCGATGCCTTGCTTCAGGCGCATCAGTTCGGCCAGCATCAGGGCGCGCGGCACCACCGGGACGCGCGCTGCGCGCGCGGCCTGCACCTCGGGATTGGAATTCGACACGGCGGTCGACACCACCACCACATTGGCACCCGCCACATGGTCCGCGGCATGCCCGATCGCCACATGCGCGCCCAGGGATGCCAGGCGCCGCGTGGCCGCGTTGTGCGCCAGGTCGGAGCCACTGATCTGGTAGCCGAGATTGAGCAGCACCTCGGCGATGCCCGACATGCCCGCGCCGCCGATGCCGACAAAGTGAATGTGTTTGACCTTGTGCTTCATGCACGCTCCGCGTATTCGATGCAGGCCCGCGCCACGATCGCGGCGGCATCCGGCCGAGCGCACGCGCGCGCGCGCTCGGCCATTTCAAGGCAGGTCGCGCGCGACAGGTGCGACAGCTTCTCGCAGAGCGAGTGGGCGGTCAGCTGCGCCTGCGGCATGAGGATGGCGGCCCGGCGGTCGGACAGGAAGCGCGCATTGGCGGTCTGGTGATCGTCCACGGCGTGCGGAAAGGGCACGAAGATCGCCGCCACGCCCGCGCAAGCGACTTCGGCAACGGTCATGGCTCCGGCACGGCAGATGACCAGGTCCGCGCCTGCATATTCGGCCGCCATGTCGTCGATGAACTCCACCGGCACAGCCTCGACCCCGGCCGCCGCATAGGCGGCCCGCACCGCATCGAAATGGCCGCGGCCGGATTGATGGACGACCGCCGGGCGCGCCGCCGCGTCGAGCATGCCGATGGCCTGCGGCACCGTTTCGTTGAGGGCCCGGGCACCAAGGCTGCCCCCCACCACCAGTATGCGCAGCGGCCCGCGGCGCGCGGCATAACGCAGCGCCGGCAATGGCAACCCGGCGATGGCGACGCGTACCGGATTGCCGGTCCAGACCGCCTCGGGCAGCACATCGGGAAAGGCGCACAGCACGCGGTCGGCCAGGCGCGCGAGAACGCGGTTGGCCATGCCGGCGACGGCATTCTGCTCGTGCAGCAGCAGGGGACAGCCGAGCAACGCAGCGATCACGCCGCCGGGGAAGGAGATATAGCCGCCGAACCCGATCACCGCGGCCGGGCGCTCGCGCAACATGATCGCGAGCGACTGCCAGAACGCGTAGGCGAGGCGAAACGGCAGAAGCAGCTTGGCCGCAAGGCCCTTGCCGCGCAGCCCGCTGAAGGCGACCCATGCCATCTGGTAGCCGTGGCGCGGCACCAGACGGGCCTCCATGCCGGTGCGGCTGCCCATCCAGAGAACCCTGCACCCGCCCTCGATAAGCGCGTCGGCGACGGCGAGCGCCGGAAACACATGGCCGCCGGTACCGCCAGCCATGATGACCACCAGCGGCAGTCTTGCCCGCGTCAGCGCGTCCTGCGCCGACTCGCTGCGGGTGTTCCGGTTGATCATGTCTTGAGCCCCCGCATCAGGCGCCGGTTCTCGTAATCGACCCGCAACAGCACGGCCAGCGCGACGCAGTTCATCAGGATGCCGGTACCGCCGAAGCTCATCAGCGGCAGGGTCAGCCCCTTGGTCGGCAGGATGCCCATGTTCACGCCCATGTTGATCAGCGTCTGCACGCCAAGCCACAGGGCGATGCCCTGCGCGACCAGCGCGGCGAAGGTGCGCTCCAGCGCGAGTGCCTGGCGACCGATCTGGATCGCGCGCCGCACCAGCCAGAAGAACATGAAGATGATCGCCAGTACGCCCACCAGCCCCAGTTCCTCAGCGATGACCGCGAGCAGGAAGTCGGTATGCGCCTCGGGCAGATAAAAAAGCTTCTCCACGCTTGCGCCCAGGCCAACGCCAAACCATTCCCCTCGCCCGAACGCAATCAGCGCATGGGAGAGCTGATAGCCCTTGCCGAAGGCGTCGCTCCACGGGTCCATGAAGCCGATGATGCGCTGGCGTCTATAGTCGGAGAACGCGATCAGCAGCGCGAAGCTGGCCAGGAGCAGCACGAGCAGTCCGAAAAACAGGCGCGCATTCATGCCGCCCAGGAACAACACGCCGATGGCGATGGCGACGATCACCACGAAAGCGCCCATGTCGGGCTCGCGCAGCAGCAGCCAGCCGACGAATATCATGGCGCCCGCCATGGGCAGGAAACCCTGCTTGAACGAGTGCATCACCGCCGCCTTGCGGACGGTGTAATCGGCAGCATAGAGAAGGGCGAACAGCTTCATAAGCTCCGATGGCTGCATGTTAATGATGCCCAGCGGAATCCAGCGGCGCGCGCCGTTGACGCTCTTGCCGATGCCGGGAATGAGCACCAGCACCAGCAGCACCACACCGACCAGAAATAGGGGCAGTGCGAAACGCTGCCAGGTCGCCATCGGAATGCGGAATGCGACGTAGGCCGCCAAAAATCCCAGCGCGAGCGACAGGGCATGGCGCACCAGGAAGAAATGCGCGCGATTGCCGGTGAACTTGGAACCCTCCGCGAACGCCACCGAGGCCGAATACACCATCACCAGGCCGATCAGCAGCAGCACCACGCCGACCCACAGCACGCCTTCGTCGATCTCGGCGAACCCGGCCGGTTCGGCCGCGCGGGCACCGCCGAAAGGGCGTCGTGCCGAACCGACCAGGCCATCACGCATCACCGCCCCCCGTGCTGGTCACCGGCTGCGTATCGCCGTCGGCTTGCGTGGCTTCCTGCCGCGCACGCGCGACCTCGCGCGCAGCGGCTGCGAACACCTCGGCACGGTGGCCGTAATCGCGGAACATGTCGTAGCTGGCGCACGCAGGCGAAAGCAGGACGGTGTCGCCAGGCGCGGCGCGCTCGGCCGCGCCGCGCACCGCCTCTTCGAGGCTCGCGCAATCGAAAACCGGCACGCGCTCGCCCAGGGCGCCGCGGATCAGGCCTGCATCGCGCCCGATCAGCATGACCGCCCGGCAATGCCGGGCGACGGGCTCGGCCAGAGGCGCGAAATCCTGCCCCTTGCCCTCGCCGCCGGCAATCAGGACGATTCGCCCGCCCTGCGGCACGACCGCCCCGAGCCCCCGCAGCGCGGCGATGGTCGCGCCCACGTTGGTACCCTTGCTGTCATCGACATAGTGCACGCCGCCGATTTCGGCGATGCCCTGCACCCGATGCGGCAGCCCGGCATACTCGGTCAGGGCCTTGAGCATGGGCGCCAGCGGCAGATCGATGGCGCAACACAGGGCCAGCGCGGCCAGCGCATTGGCGGCATTGTGCGCACCGCGGATCTTCAACGCATCCTGCGGCATCAGCCGGCGCGGGGCGGCTGACGCCTCGCCGGTTTCGTCGCTGTTGCCCCGGGCCAGCCACATCATGCCGCCGGGACGCGCGTCCCTGATCAGGCCGAAATCGGTCGCATGCACCGGCGCATCCGTACCGAAGGTGAACACCGGCGGCGCCACGTCGCGCCGGTTGCGTGGCGCGAAAGGCCTTTTCATGCCCATCGAGCGGGCGTCGTCGCGGTTGAGCACCTGGATGGCGCCATTGGCGAAAATGCGCGCCTTAGCAGCGCCGTAGGCCTCCATCGACCCATGCCGGTCGAGGTGATCTTCGCTGAGGTTGAGCATGGCCGCAGCGTCCGCCCGGAGGCTTGCGGTGGTCTCGAGCTGGAAGCTTGAGAGCTCCAGCACCCAGATGTCCGGCAGGGCGTCGGCCGCGACGGCGTCGTGCCATGCGTCCAGCGCAGCGGGGCCGATGTTGCCGGCCGCCACCGCATGCCTGCCGGTGCGGGCCGCCAGGTGGGCCGCGAGCGAGGTCACGGTGGTCTTGCCG
>CANGUJ010000039.1 GCA_947456845.1 Burkholderiales bacterium
ACCGAGTCCAAGGAATTGCCCGAGAAACCGGACAACCAGACCCTGCTCAAGATCTACGCCCTCTACAAGCAGGCCACCGAAGGCGACAACGAGGGCAAGCGGCCCGGTTTCACCGACATGGTCGGGCGCATGAAGTTCGACGCCTGGGCCGCGCTCAAGGGCAAGGGGGCGGACGAGGCGATGCAGGAGTACATCGACCTGATCGAATCGCTCAAGTAAGGCGGCGGCCGGCCCCGGCCGCCGCCTCAGGCGCGTTTCCGGGGCGACGGTTTTTTCGGCGGCGCGGCCGGCGCGCCGAACACCCGGTCGAGGTTATCGTTGATGTGCGCCTCGAAGGTCGTCTTGAAGGCCGACAGCAGCAGGCCCAGCCTGGCCTTGACGACGACCTGATGCTTGTGCAGGGCCAGCGACCCGCTCACGCCCGCGCGGCTGAAATGCAGCGTGTCGCCTTCCCATTCCGACTCGAGGTCGAATCTTTCCGCCAACTGGTCGGCGAATCCGTCCGCCGCCTCGCGGGCCTTCTTGAGCGGCATGCTGTGTGCTCGTTCGATGTGGATATCGGCCATGGGTCCGGTCTGTGTCCCGTCGTTGGTGTCCTGGATGGGCGCTGGCGGGGTCAGGCGACTTCCAGGCCGCGCCGGTACTGGATGGCTTCGGCCACCTGTGCGCCGGAAATCGCGTCGCTGCCAGCCAGGTCGGCGATGCTGCGCGCGACCTTCAGGATGCGATGATAAGCCCGCGCGGACAGATGCAGGCGGCCGATGGCCTGGCGCAGCAACTGCTGCGCGCCCGCTTCGATGGCGCAGTGCCGTTCGATCTCGCCGGCGGCGAGGCGGCTGTTGGGCTTGCCCTGGCGGCTTGTCTGGCGGTGCGCGGCGGCTTCGACCCGTGCGCGCACCGCGGCGCTGGATTCCGGCTGTGCCGCCGCGGTCAGCTCCTCCTCCGATAGTGCCGGCACCTCGACCAGCAGGTCGATGCGGTCGAGCAGCGGGCCGGAGATGCGGCCGCGGTAGCGCTGGATCTGGTCGGGCGTGCAGCGGCAGCGGCCGGACCGGTGGCCGTGGTAGCCGCAGGGGCAGGGGTTCATGGCGGCCACGAGCTGGAACTGCGCCGGGAAGTCGGCCTGCCGCGCCGCGCGCGAGATGGTGATGTGTCCCGATTCCAGCGGCTCGCGCAGCACCTCCAGCACCTTGCGGTCGAACTCGGGCAGCTCATCGAGGAATAGCACGCCATGATGGGCCAGGGAAATTTCGCCCGGCCGCGGATGGCCGCCCCCGCCCACAAGCGCCACGGCGGAGGCGGTGTGGTGCGGGCTCCTGACCGGACGCAGGCCGAAATTCTCCGGCCGGAACGGGCCGGCCACGCTCTGCACCGCCGCGGCTTCGACCGCCTGCGCCGCGCTCATCGGCGGCAACAGGCCGGCCAGGCGGGTGGCGAGCATCGACTTGCCTGTGCCCGGTGGGCCCGACATGAGGATGGAGTGTCCGCCCGCCGCGGCGATCTCGAGGGCGCGCTTGGCCTGCGCCTGGCCCTTGACATCGGACAGGTCCGCATAGGCGGCGCTCGCCCCGTGCGCAGGGGCGGGTTGCGCGACCAGAGGGCTGTTGCCGGCCAGGTGCGCGCAGACCTGGGCCAGTGAGTCGGCCGGCAGGATAGTCGCGGTGCCGGCCAATGCCGCCTCCGCGGCGCTTGCGCGCGGCAGTATGAACGCGCGCCCGGCGCGGCCGGCATTGAGCGTCATGGCCAAGGCGCCGCGGACGGGGCGCAGTTCGCCGGTGAGCGAGAGTTCGCCGGCGAATTCGTACCCGGACAGCGCATGGCCGGGAATCTGGCCCGACGCTGCCAGGATGCCCAGCGCGATCGGCAGGTCGAAACGGCCCGATTCCTTGGGCAGGTCTGCGGGCGCCAGATTGACCGTGATGCGGCTGGCCGGAAACTCGAACCGGCCGGTATTCAATGCGGCCCGCACCCGGTCCCTTGACTCCCTGACCTCGGCATCCGGCAGGCCCACGATGGTGAAGGTCGGCAATCCGCCCGCGAGGTGCACCTCTACCGTGACTTCCGGCGCGGTCATGCCGTCGAGCGAGCGCGACTTGAGGATCGCCAGGCCCATTGCCGCTTCCGGTTTGTTGAACCTGGCGCGGCTGTGTCAGCTCTCGGCGGACTGGCGTTCGAGCTCGGCCACGCGTGCTTCCAGTGCGGCGAGCTTTTCGCGTGTGCGCGCGAGCACCTGCGCCTGGATATCGAAATCCTCGCGGGTCACGAGGTCAAGCCTGGAAAAAGAGGCTGTCAGAGCGGCTTTGATGTTCTGGCTGATCTCCGCGGCGGGTGTGTGTTGCAGAAACGAAACAACCCGGGCATTCAGCTCTTCAATAAATTTTGCATTCATTGCGGCGGGAGGTATTATCCATGACGTGAGTCCAGTCTATCACGGAGAACCGCGCTGGGAGCGGGTTTCCGGCAGGCTTGGCCTATAAAAGTGCACCAAGTCAAAGCAACAGGGGATTTTATGCACCGACTTGGTGCGAAAACATTCAACGGTTCTTCTGAAAGGGTTCTCATGCGTAAGTCGATTCTCGCCGCTGCCGTCGCGGCCGCCTTCGTCTCTCCCGTTGCCGTCACCACGGCCACTGCGCAGGCTGCCAAACCTGCATCGCCGCATACCTTCACCGGCAACGTCTCGGTCGTCTCGGACTACCGGTTCCGTGGTATCTCGCAATCCTACAAGCTGCCGGCGTTGCAAGGCGGTTTCGACTACTCGCATGCCAGCGGTTTCTACGTGGGCAACTGGAACTCGAGCGTGAGCGGCAACTCGTATAACAACGGCGCTGCCCTTGAAATGGATTTCTATGGCGGTTGGAAGACTGAGTTCTCCAACGGGATCGGATTGGATGTCGGCGGGTTGTATTACTACTACCCTGGTTCGTATTACCAGACCAGCGCTAACACCGGCAAGAAGAAATACAACAACTTTGAGGTCTACCTGGGCCTGAGCTACAAGTGGTTGTCAGCAAAGTATTCCTATGCCACGACCGATTACTTCGGTCTCACCGGCGCCGCGTTAGGAAATGCAGTTTACGCGGCTGTGAATTCGAACAACGCAGCCACCGGAGCAACTACCGGTACGGCGACCAGCGGCTCCAAGGGCTCTTCGTATTTTGAACTCAATGCAAATTACGAAGTCGCTCCCAAGGTCAACTTGGTTGGTCATGTGGGTTATCTCAGTGTCAAGAACTACTCCGCACTGAACTACACTGGCTACAAGCTTGGAATCACCTATGACGCAGGCTTTGCGACGCTTGGCGCCGCGATTGTCGGCACCAACGCGAAGAAGGATTTCTATCGCGTTTTCGAAAACAATGGCGCAGCGACCACGGGCAAGCAAGTAAGCGGCGATACGCTGGTGCTGTCGATCAGCAAGACCTTCTGAACGCTGCGTCCGCGCGACCTCTCAGGACAACAAAAAGCCGCCTTCGGGCGGCTTTTTGTTGTCCATTTTCAGTTCGCCTCAAAATGGTGCAATTGCCTGATGTTGGTGCGAAAGACGGGGCCGTGTCCGTGGGCAGAATGATTGGATGCGTTCCGGCTGCGTACCGGTCACCCGCAGCCACGGGGCGTGATGTGGTGTCCGAATTCCGCAACGACGAAATCGTCCCGGGCGGGTGGGCGCACACCTGCCGGGGCGGTGCGGCGCCAGCCTCGCAAAGTTCTGTGCCGCTGGCATAGAAGCTGCTCTTTCGAAAGTGGAGATGTTCCGTCTCCGATCTCGTAAGGAGTGTTCCATGAAACTAGTAACTGCCATCATCAAGCCGTTCAAGCTTGACGAAGTGCGTGAGGCTCTGAGCGCGATCGGCGTACAGGGCATCACCGTGACCGAAGTCAAGGGGTTCGGGCGTCAGAAAGGCCACACCGAACTCTATCGTGGCGCCGAGTACGTCGTCGATTTTCTCCCGAAGGTGAAGATCGAGGCCGCCGTCAAGACCGAACTTGTCGAGCAAGTCATCGAAGCCATCGAAAAATCAGCCAACACCGGCAAGATCGGCGACGGCAAGATTTTCGTCTTCGAACTCGAACAGGTCATTCGCATCCGCACCGGTGAAACCGGCGCCGAAGCGCTGTAACAGGGGAGAAAAACAATGAAAAAGCTGTTGACGATACTGGGGCTGGCGGCGTCGCTGACGCTGGCCGCTGGCATGCCGCTGTCGGGGGCTGCGTTCGCCCAGGCCGCGCCCGCGGCGGCCGACGCCAAGAAGGACGAGGCCAAGCCGGCCGATGCGCCCAAGGCGGAGGAAAAGAAGGACGCCGCGCCGGCGGCCGATGCCAAGAAGGACGAGGCCAAGAAGGATGAGGCGAAACCGGCCGAGGCCGAAGCGCCTAAGCTGCCCGAGCCCAACAAGGGCGACGTCACCTTCATGTATGTGGCCACCATCCTGGTCATTCTCATGACCATCCCGGGCCTGGCGCTGTTCTATGGTGGCCTGGTGCGCACCAAGAACATGCTGTCGGTGCTCATGCAGGTGTTCGTGACCTTTTGCCTGATCGCGGTGCTCTGGGTGGTGTACGGCTACAGCCTGGCCTTCACCAGCGGCAATGCGTTCTTTGGCGGGTTCGGCAAGATGTTCCTGCAGGGGGTCGACCTGGCCGGTGCGGGCGCCACCTTCTCCAAGGGCGTCTACATCCCCGAGATGATGTTCGCGATGTTCCAGCTGACCTTCGCGGCGATCACGCCGGCCCTCATCGTCGGTGCGTTCGCCGAGCGCATGAAGTTCTCGGCCGTGCTGTGGTTCATGGTGCTGTGGTTCACCTTCGCCTACCTGCCGATGGCGCACATGGTGTGGTTCTGGGACGGCCCCGATGCGATCAAGGACGAGGCCACGCTCAAGGCCGTGACGGAAGCCGCCGGCTGGCTGTGGGCCAAGGGTGCGCTCGATTTCGCCGGCGGTACCGTGGTGCATATCAACGCCGGCGTCGCCGGTCTGGTCGCCGCGTTCGTGGTGGGCAAGCGCCTGGGCTACAACAAGGAAGCGATGACCCCGCACAGCCTCACCCTGACCATGGTCGGCGCCTGTCTCCTGTGGGTGGGTTGGTTCGGCTTCAATGTCGGCTCCAACCTCGAAGCCAATGGCACCGCATCGCTCGCCTTCGTCAACACGCTGGTGGCTACCGCGATGGCTACCCTGTCCTGGCTGCTGTTCGAGAACTTCCTCAAGGGCAAGTGCTCGATGCTGGGGGCCGCGTCCGGCGCGGTCGCCGGCCTGGTGGCGATCACGCCCGCCTGCGGTTTCGTCGGCGTCAAGGGCGCGATGGTCATCGGCGCGGTTGCCGGTGCCCTGTGCCTGTGGGGCGTGACCGGCCTGAAGAGGATGCTGGGTGCGGATGACGCGCTCGACGTGTTCGGCGTGCATGGCGTCGGCGGCATCTGGGGCGCGATTGCCACCGGCATCTTCGCCTCGCCTTCTCTGGGCGGCGCCGGGATCTGCAATTACGTCACCAACAAGTGCGGCGAACCCGGGGATTTCCCGGGCATCGGCGCACAGGTGTGGATCCAGACGCAAGGCGTGATCACGGCGGTGATCGTCTCGGCGGTGGTGAGCCTGGTCGCGCTCAAGCTTATCGACATGGTGATCGGCCTGCGCGTCACGGACGATGCCGAGCGCGAGGGCCTGGACCTGACCTCGCACGGCGAGACCGCGTATCACATGTAGCACCCAAGCGGCTGCGCGCGGGCGGCCGGCGTCATCGGTGCCCGCGTGACCGGAAGGTCTGCCAAAGCGCCCCGGGAACGGGGCGCTTTGTTCTGCGCCCCGGGAACGGGGCGCTTTGTTTTTTCGGTGGCCCCGTCGCGCCGCGGCGCGATGGGGCAGGGGGCGATTCGCTACAATCGCGCGCTCGCGGCCGGCAGCCGACGGACCGCGCAGCGCGCAGGCAGGCGTCGCATCGCAAGCAGGCGCCGGCCGTTTTGCCGGACATTGCAGTCTCACACCGACAGGAGCCGGAATCGTGCGCATCTTGATCATTGCCGACCCACTCGACGAGTTCAAGACCTACAAGGACTCGACCTTCGCCATGATGACCGAGGCCGCCGCGCGCGGCCACGCGCTGTCGGCCTGCCTGCAGCAAGACCTGCTGCTCTCCAGCGGCCGGGTGCATGTCTGGGCACGGCCGGTCACCTTGACGCCCGGCGCGTCGAGTTGGTATGCCGCCGGCGATGCCGTGCGCGAATCGGCCGCGGCCTTCGATGCGGTGATCATGCGCAAGGACCCGCCGTTCGACATGGAGTACTTCTACTCGACACATCTGCTGGAGCGGGCCGCGGCGGAGGGCGCGCGGGTGTTCAACAACCCGCAGGCGATCCGCAATCACAACGAGAAGCTCGCCATCGGCGAGTTCCCGCAGTTCACCGCCCCCACCCTGGTGTCGCGGCGCGAGGACGAACTGCGCGCCTTCGTGGCCGAACATGACATGGCCGTATTCAAGCCGCTCGACGGCATGGGCGGCACCGGTATTTTCCGCGTCAGCCGCGCCGAGCCCAATCTCTCGGTGATCATTGAAACCCTCACCGACAACGGCCGCCGAACGATCATGGCGCAGAAATACCTGCCCGCCATCGTCGACGGCGACAAGCGTGTGCTGGTCATCGGCGGCCAGCCGGTGCCCTACTGCCTGGCCCGCATCCCCAAGGCGGGCGAGACGCGCGGCAACCTGGCCGCCGGCGGCACCGGCGTGGCGCGCCCGCTGTCCGCGGATGACCGGCGCATCGCAGAGGCCCTCGGGCCGATCCTGGCCGCGCGCGGCCTGCTCCTGGTCGGCCTCGACGTGATCGGTGACCGGCTCACCGAGATCAATGTCACCAGCCCGACCTGTTTCCAGGAAATCACCGCGCAAACCGGCTTCAATGTCGCGGGCATGTTCGTCGACGCCCTCGAGCGCGCGGTCGCCGCGGCATGATGCCGGCCTGCCGCGGCGGGTTGCGCGTGTATATTCGGCGCAAATCCTGCAATTTGCGCAACCATGGTCGGCGTGCTGCTCCTCACTCACGGCGGAATCGGCCAGGCCCTCCTTGATGCTGCGGACCACGTGCTCGGGGGTCCCCAGCAGAACGCCCGGGCCCTGGGCATCCTGCCGCAGGACGACCCTGTCGAGGCGCTGACGCGTGCGCGCGCCGCGCTGGCGGCTGTCGACAGCGGGCAGGGGGCCATCGTGTTCGTGGACATGTTCGGGGCCACGCCGTCGAATCTGGCGGCGCGGCTGCTGGCGCCGGGGCGCGTCGAAGGGCTGGCAGGGGTGAGCCTGCCGATGCTGGTGCGTGCGCTGGCCTACCGGCACCTGGCCATCGAAGAAGTGCTCAGCCGCGCCATCGAAGCCGGCACGCGGGGCCAGGTCAACATGAAGGAGGATGCCTGCAATGCCACAGCGCGAGGAAGTTGAGATCGTCAATCAGCTGGGCCTGCATGCGCGGGCGTCCGCGAAGCTGACCCAGCTGGCCGCGCAGTTCAAGAGCGAAGTCTGGCTGTCGCGCAACGGCCGCAGGGTCAATGGCAAGAGCATCATGGGTGTCATGATGCTTGCCGCCGGCCTCGGCGCGAAGGTCGAGATCGAGACCATCGGCGAAGACGAGGCGGGCGCGCTGGCCGCGCTCAAGGCCCTGGTGGCGGACAAGTTCGGCGAAGGCAAGTAGCGCCCGCGGCGGGCTGCGCGCGACATGACCTTCAGTCTCCACGGCATCGGCGTCTCCGGCGGCATCGCCATCGGCCGCGCGCATCTGGTGACGTCGGTCGCCCTCGACGTGTCGCACTATCTGGTCGAACCCGCGCAGGTGGCCGACGAGGTGGCGCGCTTCGAGGCCGCGGTGGCGGCCGTGCAGGGGGAACTGAAGAGTCTGCACAGCAATCTCGCGCATTCGTCCCCCGGCGAACTGGGCGCCTTCCTCGACCTGCACTCGATGATCCTGGCCGATCCGATGATCTCCAGGGAGCCGGTGCACATCATCGAGGAGCGTCGCTGCAACGCCGAATGGGCGCTGGTCCAGCAAATGGACGCGCTGGTCGCGCAATTCAACGCCATCGAGGACGACTACCTGCGCGAGCGCAAGCAGGACGTCATGCAGGTGGTCGAGCGGGTGCTCAAGGCGATGCTGGGCGGTGGCAGCGGCGTTCATGCGGTGCTCTCGCGGTCGCAGAGGCTCAAGGCGCTGCACGCGCAGGAGGGCGAGATGGTGGTCGTCGCGCACGACCTGTCGCCCGCCGACATGCTCATCTTCAAGGAACACCAGTTCGCCGGTTTCGTCACCGATGTGGGCGGCGTGACTTCGCACACCGCCATCATGGCGCGCAGCCTGTCGCTGCCCGCCATCGTCGCGCTGCATCACGCGCGCGAGCTGGTGACCGAGGACGACTGGATCATCCTGGACGGCACCGAGGGTGTGCTCATCGTCGCGCCCGATGCGGCGGTCCTTGAGGAGTACAAGCTCAAGCGCCGCGCCCTGCAGCTCGAGCGCAGGAAGCTGCGGCGCCTGGTGAGCGCGCCCACGGCGACCCTCGACGGCGTCGCGGTGGAACTGCATGCCAACATCGAGCTGCCGGACGACGTCAAGTCCGCCAATGAGGCCGGCGCCACCGGGGTCGGCCTGTTCCGCACCGAGTTCCTGTTCATGAACCGCAAGCAGGTCCCCGGCGAGGAGGAGCAATTCGAGGCCTACCGCAAGGTGGTCAGGGCGATGGGCGGCCAGCCGGTCACCATCCGCACGCTCGACATCGGCGCCGACAAGCAGCTCGATGCGGAGTCCGCGCAGGACGCGGTCGCGCTCAATCCCGCGCTCGGCCTGCGGGCGATCCGTTATTGCCTGGCCGAGCCGCAGATGTTCCGCACCCAGCTGCGCGCCATCCTGCGCGCCTCGCACTACGGCCCGGTGAAGATCCTCTTGCCGATGATCGCGCACGCGCATGAGGTCGATCAGGCGCTTGCCCATATCGCCGAGGCGCGCGCCCAGCTCGACGCGGCCGCCATCCCCTATGCGCCGGACGTGCAGGTGGGCGGCATGATCGAGATTCCCGCGGCGGCGCTGTCGGTCGGCCTGTTCGTCAAGAGGCTCGATTACCTGTCGATCGGCACCAACGACCTGATCCAGTACACCCTGGCGATCGACCGCGCCGACGACCAGGTCGCGAGCCTCTACGATCCGCTGCATCCGGCGGTGCTGTTCCTGGTGGCCAACACCATCCGCGCCGCCAGCAAGGCCGGGATTCCGGTGGCGGTGTGCGGCGAGATGGCCGGCGAGGTGGCGATGACGCGCCTGCTGCTCGGCATGGGGCTCAAGCAGTTCTCGATGCATCCGGCGCAGCTGCTGGCGGTCAAGCAGCGCGTGCTGGGATCGAGCCTGGCCGACACCGAGGCGCAGGTCAGGCGCATGCTGCGCACCGAGGATCCCGAGCGCCTGCGCGAGCAGCTGGCCCTGCTCAATGCTTAGGGCGATCGCCAACGTCCGCCAAAGCGAACCGGGCATCGTCAAGCACTGGTTCGAGAGCGACTATTTCGATCTCTACCTGTGGCAGCGCGGCGCGGCGTTCATCCACATGCAGCTTTGCTACAACCGCGGCCGGCCGACCGAATCGGCCGTCAGCTGGAAGGAGGGCGCCGGGCTGTTCCACGACGGCGTCGATGCGGCGCGCCGCACCGAGTCGCCCGTGCTGGAACCCGGCGGCGCCTTCGATGCCGAGCGGGTCAACGCCCGGTTCATGCGCGAATCGGCCGACCTGCCGATCGCGGTGCGCAAGTTCGTGCTGTCCAAGCTGCACGACTTCGCGCTGCACGGCCCGGTCAGGCGCCCACAGCCGTCCCGCGCGGTAGTCAGGCGGGAGGACTGGCAGCGCCGGCCGGCTGCTGCCGGGTAGGCTACAATCCGTACCGAAGCGCCGATTTGATCATCGGATTGCGGGCGCTATAAAAATCCGGCTAAAGAGGTGTCAGGGGATCCCCGCAGCGACGATCCAGACCCGAACAGCCGGCAGGTTGCTCGGGTTTCTTGTTTGCGGAGTCGAAAGTCGTGGATCCTCGCTCGGTCGGTATCGTGAAGGCCCAGTCGGCGCATTTCGCCGAGCCGTTCACTTTCCGCAGCGGCCGCACCATCCCGCATTTCGAGCTGGCCTACGAAACCTACGGGCGCCTCAACGCCGCGGGCTCCAACGCGGTGCTGGTGTGCCATGCGCTCAATGCCTCGCACCACGTGGCGGGCGTCTATGAAGACGACGCCACCGACGTGGGCTGGTGGGACAACATGGTCGGACCCGGCAAGCCGCTGGACACCGACCGCTTCTTTGTCGTCGGCGTGAACAATCTCGGCGGCTGCTTCGGCTCCACCGGCCCGAAACATGTCAATCCGGCGACCGGCCAGCCCTATGGCGCCGATTTCCCGGTGGTCACGGTGGAAGACTGGGTCAATGCCCAGGCCCGCCTGGCGGATCATCTGGGCATTCGCCGCTTTGCCGCCGTGATGGGCGGCTCGCTGGGAGCCATGCAGGCCCTGCAGTGGGCCGTCGCCTACCCGGAGCGCATCGCCCATGCGCTGGTCATCGCCTCCACCCCGCGCCTGTCGGCGCAGAACATCGCCTTCAACGAGGTGGCGCGCCAGGCCATCATCACCGACCCGGATTTCCATGGCGGCCACTACTACCGGCACGGCGTGGTGCCGGTGCGCGGCCTCAAGGTCGCGCGCATGATCGGCCACATCACCTATCTGTCCGACGACGTCATGGCCGAGAAGTTCGGCCGCGACCTGCGCGACGGCCTCAAGTACGGCTACGGTACGGAATTCCAGATCGAGTCCTACCTGCGCCACCAGGGCGAGAAGTTCTCCGGCTACTTCGATGCCAACACCTACCTGCTGATCACCAAGGCCCTCGATTACTTCGATCCGGCGGCGGCGTGTTCCGGCGACCTGGTCGCCGCGCTCAGGCCTGCGGCCGGCGTGAAGTTCCTGGTGGTGTCGTTCACCACCGACTGGCGCTTCTCGCCGGCGCGCTCGCGCGAGATCGTCGATGCGCTCACCGCCAACCGCGCCGACGTGTCCTATGCCGAGATCGATGCGCCGCACGGCCATGACGAGTTCCTGCTCGAGGATGCGCGCTACCACGCGCTGGCGCGCGCCTACTACAACGCCATTGCGGAGGGCCTGTGAGCGGCAACGGCAAGGCGGGCGGGCTGCGCGCCGACCTCACCATCATCGCCGGCATGGTGCGCCCGGGTTCGCGCGTGCTCGACCTCGGCTGCGGCGACGGCACCCTCATGAAGGCGCTGGCCCGCGAGCGCGGCGTCAGGGGCTACGGCATCGAGATCGACGACGCCAACGTGCTGGCGGCGCTGATCAACGGCGTCAATGTCCTGCAGGGCAACCTGGAGCGCGGCCTGGCCAGCTTCGCGGACGGCTCGTTCGATACGGTGCTGCTGTCGCAGACCCTGCAGGCGATGCACGGCATCGAGGCGCTGCTGCAGGACATGGTCAGGGTGGGGCGCGAGGCGGTGGTGTCGTTTCCCAATTTCCGCTACGCCCCGCACTTCCGCCAGCTCGAAGCCGGGCACATGCCGGTCTCCGACAGCTTGCCGCACCAGTGGCACAACACGCCCAACGTGCACCTTTGCACCCTGGCGGATTTCGAGGACCTGTGCGGCAAGCTCGGGCTGGACATCGTCGAACGGGTCGCGCTGGCCGAGGGCAGGCCGGTCCACGCCGAACCCAACGTCAACGGCGAACTGGCGATCTACCGGATCCGCTCAGGCGCGTGACGGGGCGCTGGCCGCGGCCAGCGCGGTGATGCCGGCGCGCTGCGTCCATAACAGCGCCAGGCCCGGCAGGGCGATGAAGAAGGTGCACAGGTAGAACCCGGCCCAGCCCAGGCCTTCCACCAGCACCCAGGAGGTCGGGCCGGCGATGAAGGTGCGTCCTACCGCCGCCAACGCCGACAGCAGCGCGAACTGGGTGGCCGAATAGCGTGCCTTGCACAGGGCCATCAGGAAGGCCACGAAGGCCGCCGTGCCCATGCCGCCGCACAGGTTCTCCAGCCCCACCACCAGCGCCATCGACTCGTAGGACCGGGGCATGACCGCCAGCACCCAGAAGCCGAGGTTGGTCACCGCCTGCAGCACGCCGAACAGCATCAGCGCGCCGAACATGGACAGGCGCAGCATGAGCGCGCCGCCGGCCAGCGCGCCGACGATGGTGGCGATCAGGCCCAGCACCTTGTTGATCGCGCCGACCTCGGTGGCGGAGAAACCCACCCCGCGGATCAGGAAGGTGGTCGTCAGGCTGCCGGCATAGGCGTCGCCCAGCTTGTAGAGGACGATCAGCGCCAACGCCAGCAGCGCACCGTCGCGGCTGAAGAAATCGCGCAGCGGACCGATCACCGCCTCCTCCAGGGTCCGGGGGGGCGGAACGTCGACTTCCGGCTCCGGCGCGAAGAAGGTGGCGAGGATGCCGGCCAGCATCAGGCCCGCCATCAGCCAGTAGGTGGCGCGCCAGCCGATGAAGCTGTCGGCCAGCACCAGGGCGAGGCCGCCGGATACCAGCATCGCCAGCCGGTAGCCAAGCACGGAAACCGCCGCGCCCGCGCCGCGCTCGGCTTGGCGCAGCACGTCCGACCGATAGGCATCGAAGGCGATGTCCTGGGAGGCGGAGAAAAACGCCACCAGCACCGCCAGCAGGGCCAGCGCGAGGATGGCGTCCCCGGGCGAGAGGCTGCCCATCGCCGCGATGCCGGCGGCCAGCAGAAGCTGCGTGAGCGCCATCCAGCCGCGCCGCCGCCCGAGGAGGGGCGGCACGAAGCGGTCCATCAGCGGTGCCCACAGGAACTTGAGGGTATAGGCCGAGCCCACCAGCGTGAGGAAGCTGATGGTCTTGATGTCCAGCCCCTCGACGGTGGCCCAGGCCTGCAGGGTGCCGGTTGTCAATGCCAGCGGCAGGCCCGAGGCGAAGCCCAGCAGCAGCATGATGCCGACGCGGCGGTTGGTGAAGACAGCGGTGTATTCGGCGAATCGCATGCCGGATGCAGTCTATCAGCCGGGTCGGCGGCCAAACAAAAACGCCGGCGGGTTGCCCGGCCGGCGTTTATTGTCGCGCTCCCCGGACCGTTTACTTCGGGGTGTGCTTCTGGATCAGCGCTTTCGCGGCTTCGAGCAACTGGTTGCCGTTGAAGCCCTTGCCGGTGATCTCCTTGACCCATTCGTCATCGACCAGGTCGGCGGCCTTGCGGAAGCCCTCGGTGTCCTGCGCGGTGAAGGTGTAGATCGCGTTCTTGCGGTCGACGGCGAGCTTGCGGGCCGGCGCGTCGTTGCCTTGCTGGGTCCTGCCCAGCCAGCCGGAGGTTTCCAGACCGGAATTGGCGTCGATGACCTTCTTCAGGTCCGGCGGCAGGGACTCGTACTTGGCCTTGTTCATCGCCATCACGAAGGTGGTGGTGTAGAGCGAGACGCCGGGCGGAAACTCCGAATGCGCCTTGGCCAGTTCCTCGAGCTTGACCGCCGGCACCACCTCCCACGGCACCACGGCCGCGTCGATGACGCCCTTGGAGATCGAGTCCGAGATCTGCGGCAGCGCCATGCCCACCGGCGTGGCGCCGAGCGCGGCCAGCATCTTGGTGATCTGCCGGCTCGGGCCGCGCACCTTCATGCCCTTCAGGTCGGCGACCGACCGGATCTGCTTCTCGCGCGAATGGAAAAAGCCCGGTCCGTGCACGTTGACGGCGATGACGTGCACATCCTTGAACTCGTCCCTGGCCACCGTGTTGATGTACTCCCAGTACGCCCTGGAAGTGGCCTCGGCGTTGGTCATCATGAACGGCAACTCGAAGACCTCGACGCGCGGGAAGCGGCCGGGCGTGTTGCCGGGCAGGGTCCATACCACGTCGACCACGCCGTCCTTGGCCTGGTCGTACAGGTTGGCGGGCGTGCCGCCCAGCTGCATGGCCGGATAGCGCTCGAACTTGATGCGGCCGCCGGAATCCTTCTCCACCTTGTCCATCCACGCGGTGTGCATGGTGCGCCACACCGCCGAGGGGGGCGTCATGAAGGTATGGAACTTGAGCGTGACGGTCTGCTGGGCGGCCGCGGGGGCCGGGACGCCTGCAACGGCGGCCAGGGCCGCGAGTGCGACAAAGCTTCTGCGAAACATGGGGGCTCCTTATTCGGGTTTGTGGCCGCCCGTTGACCACCGGCGGACGCGGCGCGCGATTCTAGACGCAATCCGCGGTCGTCATGCCGCTTCGCCCGTCAATGCCGCCTCGAGCGCGCAGTGTGCCGCCTTGCGCGGATTTGTTGCGCTAGGGATAACCCGCAAGCCGGCTGCGGTGTGCCGCGCTTCGGGCGCTACAATCCTGCGAGCGGTGCGTCCCGGTCCGTCCCGGGCGCGAAGCCCGCGCGGAGCTTGCACCGGACATGTTGAGCGCAGAGCAGAACGAGCTGATCACCCGTGTCGGGCCCGGCACGCCGTGTGGCGCGCTGCTGCGGCAGTACTGGCAGCCGGTTGCGCTGGCCGAGGAGCTGGCCGGCGCGCGCCCGGTGCGTCCGGTGCGTCTGATGGGGCAGGACTTCGTGCTCTTTCGCGCCGGGGACGGCGCGCTCGCGCTGCTCGACCGCGACTGCGCGCATCGCGGCGCCGATCTCGCCTTCGGGCGGCTCGAGGACGGCGGCCTGCGCTGCCTGTTCCACGGCTGGCTGTTCGCCGCCGATGGCCGGTGTCTGGAGACGCCGGCGGAGCCGGAAGGCAGCCGCCTTCACACCAAGGTGCGCCAGCGCGCCTACCCGGTCGTCGAGCGCGCCGGCGTCGTGTTCGCCTATCTCGGCCACGGCGAGCCGCCGGCGTTCCCGGCGCTCGACTGTTTCGTCGCGCCCGCACCCTACGTGTTCGCCTTCAAGGGGCTGTTCGAGTGCAACTGGCTGCAGGCGCTGGAGGTCGGCATCGATCCGGCGCACGCCTCCTACCTGCACCGTTTTTTCGAGGATGAAGATCCCGCCGACGGCTACGGGCGCCAGTTCCGTGCCGCCTCGGCGGATTCGCAATGGCCGATGACGCGCTTGATGCGCGAACTCCCGCGCCCGGAGATCAGGGTCGAGGACGACCTGCACGGCCTGCGGCTCGTCGCCCTGCGGCGCATCGATGCGGCCACTGTCCACGTGCGGGTGACCCACCAGGTCTTTCCGCAGGCCTTCGTGATCCCGCTCAGCGCGGAGATGACGATCACCCAGTGGCATGTCCCGGTCGACGACACGCGCTGCTACTGGTACAGCGTGTTCACCAGTTTCGGCAAGCCGGTCGATCGCGAGCAGATGCGCGCGCAGCGCCTGGCCACCTACACCCTGCCGGACTACCTGCCGCGCTTTCATCGCGGCAACGACTACGGATTCGACCCCGCCGAACAGCGCACCCGCACCTACACCGGCATGGGCATGGACAGCAATGTCCACGACCAATG
>CANGUJ010000040.1 GCA_947456845.1 Burkholderiales bacterium
ATGGTGGCCTTTTCAAGCTCGCGGTTCTGCGCCACACCACGATGAAATTCCATGAAATGGGTCTTGCCGTCGCGCCGCACCGTCAGGCGCAACCACTTGGACAATGCGTTCACGCAGGACACGCCCACGCCGTGCAGGCCGCCGGAGACCTTGTAGCTGTTCTGGTCGAACTTGCCGCCGGCGTGCAATTCGGTCATGACGATCTCGGCGGCACTACGCTTGGGTTCGTGCTTGTCGTCCCACTTGATGCCGGTGGGCACGCCGCGGCCGTTGTCCGTCACCGAGATCGAGTTGTCGGCATGGATGGTGACGTGGATCTCGGTGCAGTGGCCGGCCAGCGCCTCGTCGATGGAGTTGTCGAGCACCTCGAACACCAGGTGGTGCAGGCCGGTGCCGTCGCTGGTGTCGCCGATATACATGCCCGGGCGCTTGCGCACCGCCTCGAGCCCTTCGAGGATCTGGATCGATGATGCCCCGTACGCGTTTTCCTGCGGTGTGCCTTCTTCGGGGTTCTTCTGCGGATCGGTCATGCGGCGTTCCTGGCGTGGCGATAAATCGAGTCGGCGAAACCGCGGGCGCGGTTCCGAAAATACGCGTTCGGCTGACGGCTAGTCAGATGCGCATCGGCATGACAACGTACTTGAATTCGGTATTGTCGGGCGTGGTCACAAGCGCGCTCGAATTGGCATCGCCCAGGGCGACGGTGATGGTCTCGCTCTTCACGTGGGCGAGCACATCGAGAAGATAGGTAACGTTGAAGCCGATGTCGATGGCGTCGCCGCTGTAGTCGATCTCCGCTTCTTCCTGCGCTTCTTCCTGGTCGGTGTTGGTGCAGCTGATCTTCAGGCTGCCATCGCCTACCACGCAGCGCACCCCCTTGAACTTTTCGTTGGTCAGGATCGCGGCGCGCTGCAGGCATCCGATCAGTTCCTCGCGGGCGATGGAGAAGCTGTTCTTGTAGCCGGTCGGGATCACGCGGTTGTAGTCGGGGAATTTGCCCTCGACGAGCTTGGACACCAGCTCGACATTGCCGAACTGGAAGCGCACCTGGGTGGGTGCGATGTCGATGCGGATGGGCTCGTCACTGTCATCGAGCAACCGTTCGAGCTCGATGACGGTCTTGCGCGGAATGATGACCTCCTGGCGGTCGACGTCACTTTCCACGGCCAGGGCCGCGAAGGCGAGTCGGTGGCCGTCGGTGGCGACTACCTTGGCCTGGCCTTTTTCAACGATCAGCAACAGGCCGTTCAGGTAGTAACGGATGTCCTGCTGGGCCATGGCGTATTGCACCAGGGCGAGGAGCGCCTTCAATGATTTTTGTCCTACCGTGAACCCGGCCTTGAACTCGGCCGACTGCGAGACGGTGGGGAAGTCTTCTGCCGCGAGGGTTTGCAGGGAAAAGCGCGATTTGCCTGCCTTGATGTTGAGCTTCTTGTTGTTGAGCTCCATTGAAACATTGGCGCCGGCGGGAAGGGCACGCAGGATATCAAGGAGCTTGCGGGCTGCGACGGTGGTGGCCGCGTCCTGCCCTTTTTCGCACTGCGCCTTGGTGGAGATCTGCACCTCGATGTCGGTGGCCAGAAAGCTCAACTCTCCGTCTGTCTTGGTGAGAAGCAGGTTGGAGAGAATCGGCAGGGTATGGCGCCGTTCGACAATGCCGCTCACTGTTTGAATCGGCTTTAGAAGAGCGTCGCGTTCAGCGGTCACC
Organism: Burkholderiales bacterium; assembly: GCA_947456845.1. GTDB lineage: Bacteria > Pseudomonadota > Gammaproteobacteria > Burkholderiales > JAEUOS01 > JAEUOS01. The sequence continues at coordinate 1,709 of CANGUJ010000040.1, forward strand.
AGATGCATGATGGTTGCCTTTCATACCTTTCGTTTAGCATTTCTTTTGTAAAACCAATAACAGCTAACAAGTCCCTGTGGATATCGGGATAACTCCCTACGGGCGTTTTGAATCAGCAACTTGCGTGCTTCCAAAGTATTTCGGTTCTGTGGAAAAGCATCTGTTCGTTTGTGGGCAACGTCGGGCAGCGGCTCAAAACTCCCGCTTGTTCAGAAATCATCAACAGGTTGTCCACAGCCTTGGGCGAGTAACGAGGCATGCGCGCGTCAGCCCTTGATGATCTGATCGAGCACGTGCAGCTCGTGATTCAACTGGTTGTCGGATTTGCGCGCTTCGGTGATTTTGCGCACCGCATGCAAGACGGTGGTGTGGTCACGGCCGCCGAAGGATTCGCCGATTTCCGGCAATGACAGCGAGGTGAGTTCTTTGGCGAAGTACATGGCGATCTGGCGAGGTTTGACCAGGTCGGCGGTGCGTTTCTTGGAAAAAAGCTCCGGTACCTTCACCCGATAGAAGTCGGCGACCGTCTTCTGGATGTTTTCGATCGAGATGGCGCGGTTCTGCACCCGCAGCAGGTCGCGCAGCGCGTCGCGCGCGACCTCAAGGGTGATATCGCGGGCGTGGAATTTCGAAAAAGCGATCAGCTTGCGAAGCGCGCCTTCGAGTTCGCGCACGTTGGAGCGCAGATGCTTGGCTATGAAAAAAGCCACGTTTTCATCCAGGACTACACCCTGGCTTTCCGCCTTTCTGAGCAGGATGGCGACGCGCATCTCTAGCTCGGGAGGTTCGATGGCCACGGTCAGACCCCAGCCGAAGCGGGAAATCAAGCGGTCTTCTATGCCTGCGATCTCGCGCGGATAGGTGTCGCACGTGATGATGACCTGCTTGTGCGCTTCGATCAGAGCGTTGAAGGCATAGAAAAACTCTTCCTGGGTACGATTCTTGTTGTTGAAGAACTGGATGTCGTCGATGATCAGCAGGTCGAGCGAATGGTAGTAGCGCTTGAACTCGTCGAAGGCTTTCTTCTGGTAGGCGCGCACGACATCGGTCACGTACTGCTCGGCGTGGATGTAGCGCACCCGCGCGTCCGGCGAGCGCCGGATCATCTGGTTGCCGATGGCCTGCACCAGGTGGGTTTTCCCGAGGCCGACCCCGCCATAAAGAAAAAGCGGGTTGTACGAGGTTCCAGGGTTGTCGGCCACCTGCACCGCCGCGGCGCGAGCGAGTTGGTTGGCCTTGCCGGTGACGAAGGTTTCGAAAGTGTATTCCTGATTAAGGCGCGTCTTGGCATAACCCGCATCGGCCACTGCACCGTTCGGTACAACGGACTCGGCGGAGGCAGCCTTGCGTAGTGTGGGCTCGGTGCGCGGTGCAGTGTCGGCCGGCGCCACATGGGTGACAAGAACCCGCACCGGCGAACCCCAGTATTCGGCCGCAAGCGATTCAAGGCGACCGATATAACGCTCTCGAATCCATTGCTGGACGAAGCGGTTCGGCGCAATCAGCTCGATTTCGGTCGGCGGAAACTCGGCACTTCCGTTGCCCAGCTTAAGCGGTTTGATCCAGGTTTCGAATTGCTGGCGGGGTAACTCTGCCTGGAATTGTGTGGTGCACCGGGCCCAGAACTCGACGGGTATTCCGGTCGCTGCCGGATCGGTATCGGGTTCTGAGGGCGACGCAAGCGACATGTAGAAAGGCCATGCCGGAGCGTGACGCCGGCCAGTTACGGTGGTTCTTTAGATTGTCGGCGGCCATTGGCACACCCCCCGGTGTCGCGCATCCGGTTCGACCATTTCATTGGGGATCCGGCGTGCCTGCGGTAGGCGGATGTTCAAGGCAATTGCACAGGGATCAAGTCGCACTCGGACTACCCTTGAAATCCGCCTGGAAAGCACCCTTCGAACAAGCCTGTGCGCTGGTGTGACGCGACAAACGTATTTTAGCGCTTTTCGGCGGAGTTATCCACAGACCAGCACAGGTTGCGGTATTGACGCCATGATAGAGATTATTGTTTAATAACGGGTTTTCCGCAAAATTTGTTTGTCGCTGGGCTGTCTCTTTGTTTCGTCAATTTTTAGTTCGTCATCTAACTTGATGCGGCCGCAAGGCCGACCGGAGCCGTCATGAAACGCACCTATCAACCTTCCGTCGTTCGTCGCAAGCGCACCCACGGCTTTCTGGTCCGCATGAAAACCAAGGGCGGGAGGGCGGTCATTCGCGCGCGTAGGGCCAAAGGGCGCAAGCGTCTCGCGGTCTGAGGCGTTGGGCGACGCGGCGCGCAGGGGCGCAGGTTCGCGTGGTTTGGGCAGCGCGGATTTTGCCGCCATCCTCAAGAGTTCGCGGCGCGCGCGCAGCCGGCATTTTTCCCTGTTCTGGCGCGCGGCGGACACGACCGCGCTTGGCATAGTGGTATCGAAAAAACTGGCTGGTAACGCGGTCCGGCGAAATCTGGTGAAACGCCACGCTCGGGAAGTATTCCGCGCCCGGATGGCTGGGCCGGCGATATGGGCGGGTGGTGTGCAAGTGGTGATCCGGGTGTCAGCCGATATTCGCGCGTTGCCGCGGGCCGCGCAATTTGCCGAGATCACCGATCTGTTTGCCAAATGCGATCGGCTTGATCACGAAAGGATTAGCCGGTGAAATATTTTCTGCTCGCTATCATCGGTGCGTATCGCTATCTGATCAGCCCCTTGCTCGGGCGGCATTGCCGGTTCGAACCGTCTTGTTCCGCTTATGCAGCCGCGGCGATCCGGGAGCATGGCGCGCTCGCGGGGGGTTGGTTGGGCGCGAAGCGCATCTGCCGATGTCATCCTTGGCAGCCGGGCGGTTTCGATCCGGTGCCGCCGCGCGGCCGTTGATCCCGGCTGCGTATACCGCTCGACGCCAGCCGCACCGCATCTGAAGCAGCATATCCTCCGGCCCGGTCGCACCGACGGGCGGCACCACTGACCTGAATCGAGTTGCAATGGATACCCGCAGACTGATCCTTTTCTTCATTTTTTCCTTCTCGCTGGTCATGCTGTGGGATGCGTGGCAGAAGACGCAGGCCAAGCTCAATCCGCCCGAAGCCACAGCGGCATCCAAGGCAGGGATTCCGCAGCCTGCGCCAGGCACCCCTGTTGCAGTGCCCGGGGTCGTGCCGGCTGTGCCTGGCGCGGCGTCTGCAGCCCCAGGCGCTGTCCCGGGTATCGCGGCCGCGGTGCCCGCCGCGCCCGTCGGCGCCAAGGTGCGCATCAAGACCGACGTGATGGTGGCCGAGATCTCCGCCGAAGGTGCAGACCTGCGCTACGTGGAATTGACTCAGCACAAGGACACCCTGGACAAGAACAAGAACTTCATCCTTCTGGGCCTGCACAGCTATTTCGCGCAGAGCGGCGTGCTGGTGCAAGGTGTCGACGCGCCGACCCACAAGACCATGTTCAGCCTGCCTGCCGGCGACCTTGAACTCAAGGCCGGTGAAGCCAAGCTAAGCGTACGCCTGGAAGCGTTGCAAAACGGTGTCAAGCTGGCAAAGACCTACACCTTCCACCGCGGGTCCTACGCCATCGACGTGGCACACGAGATCACCAACCTGACGGCTGCACCGGTTGCACCCTCGGTGTACTTGCAGATGCTGCGCGATGGCAAGGCGCCGGCCGGAGACTCAGCCTTTCTGCAGACCTTCACCGGCGCGGCGTTCTACAACAATCTGGAAAAATTCCACAAGCAGGACTTTTCCGACATCGAAAAAGCCAAGGCGGTGCCGATCAAGCCGGCCGAGGATGGCTGGGTCGGCATGATCCAGCATTATTTTGCGACCGCCTGGCTGCCGCAAGGCAATGCCAAGCGCGAGTTCTATAGCAAGAAGGTCGCGGAAAACCTGTATTCCGCCGGCATGATCATCGGTACCGGCAGCATTGCCCCCAACGCCGCGGGTACGTTGGCAACCAAACTCTATGCCGGGCCACAGGACCAGGACAGGCTCAAGGAACTGGCGCCCGGGCTGGAACTGGTGGTCGACTACGGCTGGCTCACCATCATCGCCCAGCCGATGTTCTGGCTGCTCAAGTGGCTCCATTCCATGCTGGGCAATTGGGGCCTGGCGATCATCGCGCTCACGATCATCATCAAGGCGGCGTTCTTTCCGCTCTCTGCTGCGTCCTACAAGTCGATGGCGCGCATGAAGAAGGTGACGCCGCGCCTGATGCAGATCCGCGAGCGGTTCGGCAATGACCGCATGAAGATGAACCAGGCCATGATGGAGCTCTACAAGGAAGAGAAGATCAACCCGCTGGGCGGCTGCCTGCCGATCTTGATCCAGATCCCGGTATTCATCGCGCTGTACTGGACGCTCCTGGCCACGGTGGAGATGCGCCATGCGCCCTTCTACGGCTGGATCCAGGACCTGTCGGCGCCCGATACGCTGTTCGGTACCCTGCCGTTCTTCGACATGCCCATCGGCCTGTTGCCCATCATCATGGCGGTATCGATGTTCATCCAGACCAAGATGAACCCCACCCCGCCTGACCCGCTGCAGGCGAAGATGATGACGATCATGCCGATCGTCTTTTCGGTGTTCTTCTTCTTCTTCCCCTCCGGCCTGGTGCTCTACTGGGTGGTCAACAACATCCTCTCGATCGCGCAGCAGTGGCAGATCACCCGCATGATCGAATCCGGTGAGGATCCGGACAAGAAGAAGAAAAAGGCCTGACGGCGCGGCGCCCGGGCGGGGCGCCGGTTTCTGTTGACGATGCGGCCATGGCCCGCCGATGATGCGCACATGACCCATGACCAGGAACCGATTGCCGCACAGGCCACCGCGCCAGGCAAGGGAGGCATCGGTGTGGTGCGCGTGTCCGGGGTGGACATCTCGGCCGTGGCGCACGGCCTGCTCGGCCGCCTGCCTGCCACGCGCGTGGCGACCTTGGCGCATTTCGCGGATGGCCATGGCGCGGCCATCGACCACGGCGTAGCGCTCTTCTTCAAGGCCCCGCATTCCTACACCGGGCAGGATGTTCTGGAACTGCAGGGGCACGGCGGCCCGGTGGTTCAGCAACTGCTGTTGCGCCGCTGTCTGGAGCTGGGCTGCCGCCTGGCCGAGCCCGGCGAATTCACCCGGCGGGCCTACCTGAACGACAAGCTGGACCTGGCGCAGGCGGAAGCGGTGGCCGACCTGATCGAGGCGGCCTCGGCGCGCGCGGCGCGCGCGGCCTTGCGCTCGCTGGACGGGCAGTTCTCCGCCGAGGTGCACGGCCTGCGCGAACGACTGGTCGAAGTGCGCGCCCTGACCGAGGCGACACTCGACTTTCCTGAAGAGGACATCGACTTCATCGAGGTAGCCGGAGTGCGCGGCCGCCTCGATGGGCTCGCGGCGGGCATCGGTGCACTGCTGCAGCGGGCCCGCCAGGGCGCGCGCCTGAAAAACGGGCTGACGGTGGTGCTGGCCGGGCGGCCGAACGTGGGCAAGTCGTCGTTGCTGAATGCGCTGGCGGGGGAGGAGGCGGCCATCGTCACCGCCGTGCCGGGCACCACGCGCGATGCCATCGCGCGCAGCATCAGCATCGACGGGCTGGCGATCCACGTGGTCGACACCGCGGGCTTGCGCGATACCGACGACGAGGTCGAAGCCATCGGTATCGGGCGTACGCGCCGCGCGCTTGAGCGCGCGGACCTGGTGTTGCATGTGATGGAGGCAGGCGGCGACACCGAGACCGACCGCGCCGCCGCCGCCGAGATGCCCCCCGGCATACCGAGGCTCACCGTGGCCAACAAGATCGACGCCACCGGCGAAGCGCCGGGCATCGAAGGCGAGCGCGTCCGGCTGTCGGCGAAGACCCACGCCGGCATGGACCTGTTGCGCGCGGAACTGCTGCGTCGTGCGGGGCTCGAAGGCGCGGGCGAAGACCTGGTGCTCGCCCGCGAGCGCCACCTCGCCGCGCTCGAGGCGGCGCTGGCAGCGGTGCGCGCCGCGCTGGCGCAGCTTGACGGCCCTGCGCCAGCGATCGAACTGATCGCCGAGGAGCTGCGTGTTGCACAAGAGGCGATGAACCGCATCACCGGCGAGTTCGGGGCCGACGATCTTCTGGGAGAGATTTTCGGGCGGTTCTGCATCGGCAAGTAAGCGTCTTCATGCAATCCTGCGAGAATCCGCGCAATCGTTGAAGGCAAATAGGGAGGGTCGGACATGCGAGGGATGTTGAAGCGGTCTTTGAAAGCGGCGCTGACCTTCGTGGCGGCGTTTTCGGGATTGCAGGCGGCCTGCGCGCAGGACTACCCGGCCAAGACCATCACCTTCATCGTGCCCTACGCGGCGGGCGGCAATGGCGACATCCGCGGTCGTCAGGTGTCGCAACGGCTTGCCGCCATCCTGGGCAAGCCGGTGGTGGTCGAGAACAAGGCCGGGGCCGGCGGCAACATCGGCACCGACGCGATTGCCAAGGCGGCGCCGGACGGCTACACCATCGGCATGGGCAATTTTGCGCCGCTGGCGGTCAACGCGGCACTCTTCAAGAACCTGCCGTTCGATCCGAAGAAAGACGTCCTGCCGGTAGCGCTGATCGAGCGCGGCCCGCTGGTCCTGATGGTCAATCCGAAGTCCGCCTACAAGACGGTCCAGGATATCGTCGCCGCGGCCAAGGCCAGGCCCGGCGTGCTGACCATCGCCAACGGCGGGATCGGCGGTTCGCACCATCTTTCGGCGGAGTTGTTCAAGCAGTCGGCCGGCATCGACATGATCAGCGTGGCCTACAAGGGCGGATCGCCGGCCACGACCGACCTGATGGCCGGCAATGTAGAGATGATGTTCGAGCAGATGTACGCGGCGGCGCCGGGGATCGCGAGCGGCAAGCTGCGGCCGATCGCGGTGACGGCGAAGGCACGGTTGGCCCAGTATCCGCAGGTGCCTACCTTCGCCGAAGCTGGATTTCCCGCGGTCGAGGTGCAGAACTGGCAGGGCGTGATCGTGCCCAGGGGCACGCCGCCGGCGATCGTCTCCCGGCTCAACGAGGCGGTGAACAAGGCGCTGCGCGAGCCCGACATGCGCGAGAAGATCAGCGCTCAGGGCAATGAGGTGGTGGGCGGCACGCCGCAGGAGTTTGCGCAACTGATCGCTTCCGAGTCCGAGAAATGGGGCAAGGTGGTGCGTGAAGCCAGGATCAAGCCCGAGTAGGGCGGATAGCGGTACGCCGGCGGCGCAAGAGTTCGCCGGTAGCGTTGGCAGGTAGCGCACCGGGTGCGCCGGTGGGTCGAGCGGGGAGGGTACGGCAATGAACGCGGACGACGGACAAAGGATTCTCGAGGAGAACTTCGCGCCTTGGGTGCTTGAATTGGGGCTGCGGGTGCAAGGGTGCGCAGGCGGCGAGGCCAGGCTTGTGTTGCCCGCCTCGCCCGCGCTGGCGCGGGTGGGCGGTTCCGTGTGCGGCCAGGCGCTGATGGCAGCGGCCGATACGGCGATGGTGATCGCGATCTCATCGGCCCTGGGCGGGTTCCGGCCGATGGCGACGGTGTCGCAAAATACGTCGTTCATGCGCGCCATCACCGGCGTGGATGTGGAGATCGTCGCGCGTGTGCTCAAGCCCGGCCGCAGTCTCGTGTTCGGCGAGGTGGAGCTGCGCGCGGCCGGTGATGAACGCCTGGCGGCCCATGTGACGACCACTTACGCGCTGGCCGGTTGAGGGGGTTGGCGGCCGCGCGCGGCGTGCGTCACGCGCACGACGGGGCTCGCTTTTCATAATGTGAAACTTTGTTTCGCGGCCGTGGCGGGCGCATTGGGTTGTGTGGTATCGTGCGCGCCTCTTTTCAATCGGGCAGCTGTCAGGGGAGACCGTTCCCGGCTGCCCCGCCCGGCAGCGAGCGCCCATCCGCGCGAGCTCGAGACGAGCGTCTAGCCTTCAGGGATCCTTCGCTCATGAACGCAGTTCTCAAATCCGCCGCTCCCGCCTATGTGCACAACACCAAACTGGTTGATTGGGTCAACCAAATGGCGGCGCTCGCCAAGCCAGACCGGGTGGTCTGGTGCGACGGCAGCGAAGAAGAAAACAGCCGCCTGCTGGGCGAGATGTGCGCGACCGGCATGCTCAAGAAACTCAACCCGGTCAAGCGCCCGAACTGCTACCTCGCGCTCTCCGATCCCAACGATGTGGCGCGGGTAGAGGAACGCACATTTGTATGTTCCGAAACCCGCGAGGCGGCCGGCCCGATGAACAACTGGGTGGCGCCGGCCGAGATGCGCGCCACGATGAACCGTCTGTTCGATGGGTGCATGCGCGGGCGCACCATGTATGTGGTGCCGTTCTCGATGGGTCCGCTGGGTTCGCACATCGCCCAGATCGGTGTCGAGCTGACCGACTCGCCCTATGTGGTGGTGAGCATGCGCATCATGACGCGCATGGGACGGGCGGTGTACGACGTGTTGGGGGAGGACGGCTATTTCGTGCCCTGCATGCATTCGGTGGGCATGCCGGTCGAGCCTGGCAAGGCGGATGTGCGCTGGCCTTGCAACAATGAAGAGAAGTGGATCGTCCACTATCCTGAAACCCGCGAAATCTGGAGTTACGGCTCCGGCTATGGCGGCAATGCGCTCCTGGGCAAGAAGTGTCTGGCCTTGCGCATCGCGTCGGTGATGGCGCGCGACGAAGGCTGGCTGGCCGAACATATGCTCATCCTGGGCGTGACCAACCCGGCGGGGGAGAAGACCTATGTGACCGGCGCGTTTCCGTCGGCTTGCGGCAAGACCAATTTCGCCATGCTGGTGCCGCCCAAGGAGGGTTTCGAGGGCTGGAAGGTGACAACCATCGGCGAGGACATTGCCTGGATCAAGCCGCACAAGGATGGCAAGTTCTATGCGATCAACCCGGAAGCAGGCTATTTCGGCGTGGCGCCAGGCACCAATTACCATACCAACCCCAACTGCATGACCGCCATCGAGCGTGACACCATTTTCACCAACGTGGCGGAAACGCCCGATGGCGATGTGTGGTGGGAAGGCATGACCGACGACCCGCCGGCCAGGCTGACCGATTGGCAGGGCAAGGAATGGACGCCGGGTTGCGGGCGTCCCGCGGCGCATGCGAACTCCCGCTTCACGGTGCCGGCGGTGCGTTGCCCGTCGCTCGATCCGCAGTGGGATGATCCCAACGGCGTGCCGATTTCGGCCTTCCTGTTCGGCGGGCGCCGCTCGGACACCACGCCGCTGGTGACAGAAGCGCTCGGCTGGGAAGATGGCGTCTACAAGGCGGCCACCATGGGGTCGGAAACCACTGCCGCGATTGCCGGCAAGCAGGGTGTGGTGCGCCGCGACCCCATGGCGATGATCGCCTTCGTCGGCTACAACATGGGTGAGTATTTCCGGCACTGGCTCAAGATGGGCCGAACGGTCAGCCAGCCGCCGCGTATTTTTCAGGTGAACTGGTTCCGCAAGAATGCCGATGGCAAGTTCGTCTGGCCGGGGTTCGGAGACAACATGCGGGTGCTGAAGTGGGTGGTGGAACGGTGTGCGGGCACCGCACATGCCAGGATGACCGCGCTGGGCTACGCGCCGGACTATGCCGATCTGCACTGGCAAGGGATTACCTTCGATGTGCAGAAGTTCGAAAACGTCACGGCGATCGACCACGAGCAGTGGCGGGCGGAGCTCGGCATGCATGATGAACTTTTCAAGAAGCTAGATGGTTACGTGCCGGATGAATTGTTGGGTAACCGCAAGGGGTTGGAGAGTCGGCTGGCCGCCTGAGCGTTGTTTCGGTTGCTGCGAGGAGCCGCCTTCGGGCGGCTTTTTGTTTTGTCGAAGGGGTTGGGGGCGTGTATGCCAAGTCTTGCGCCATGGCGAGCAGTCGAGGCGCGGGCGAACGTTCGGATCCTGTGCAGTGATGCCGTCGCGGGTTGTTTCACGTGAAACAGTCCTTGCGTCCAGTAAACCCGATCTGCCGGCCCTCGGCCATGGTCCCCGTAGCGCCTGATCCGCAGCTTCCCCGGCGCCCCTGTGTGTTTCACGTGAAACGCGGCTGTCGGGCAGCGATCGAGGAGCGTAGTGGCGGCGGCGCCACCGCCGATGCTCCGATAGCCGGCGCACGCCCGCTCGCGACCCCAGCGAAGCGGCCTCTCGAGCCCCCGGAGTGACTGCCAAACCGCGGCCTTGTCGGCCTCAATGCGGATGCATTTGCGTCCGCGCAACACCTCGTAACCCATCCACACCCTCCGGCATAGGAAGCAACGCCTCAATCCCCTATAATCCGAGGCCCTTTGACGCCCGGCCCGCCGACCCACCGTGCCCTCGATATCGCACACCCATCCAGACGCCTACGATGTGATCGTCGTAGGCGGTGGCCACGCCGGCACCGAGGCGGCCCTGGCGGCGGCACGCATGGGCGCAAAGACCCTGTTGATCACGCACAACATGGAAACCCTGGGCGCGATGAGCTGCAACCCGTCGATCGGCGGTATCGGCAAGGGCCATCTGGTCAAGGAAGTCGATTCGTTGGGCGGCGCCATGGCGATCGCCACCGACGAAGCGGGCATCCAGTTTCGCACCCTCAATTCCAGCAAGGGGCCGGCGGTGCGCGCCACCCGCGCCCAGGCCGACCGGGTTCTCTACAAGCAAGCCATTCGCTCGCGCCTCGAAAACCAGCCCAACCTGACCATATTCCAGCAGGCGGTCGATGATCTGACCCTCGAGGCAGACCGCGTCACCGGGGTAGTGACCCAGCTGGGCATCCATTTCCGCGCACGCGCCGTGGTGCTCACCGCCGGCACCTTCCTGTCCGGCCTGGTCCATGTGGGCCTTTCGCATTACGAAGCCGGACGCGCCGGTGATCCGCCTGCTCGTTCCCTCGGCGCCCGGCTCAAGCAAATGAAGCTGCCGCAGGGCCGGCTTAAAACCGGAACCCCCCCGCGCCTCGATGGCAAGACCATCGACTTCACGGTGCTCGGCGTCCAGCCGGGCGACGAGCCGGTGCCGGTGTTTTCCTACCTCGGGCGGCGCGACATGCATCCGCGCCAGTTGCCGTGCTGGATCACCCACACCACGCCGGAAACGCATGACATCATCCGCGCCGGACTGGACCGCTCACCCATGTTCACCGGCGTGATCGAAGGCGTCGGACCGCGCTATTGCCCATCGATCGAAGACAAGATCCACCGTTTCGCCGACAAGAATTCGCATCAGGTCTTTCTTGAGCCGGAAGGCCTCGCGACACACGAGATCTACCCCAATGGCATCTCGACCAGCCTCCCGTTCGACATCCAGTTGCGTCTGGTGCGCAGCATGAAGGGCCTGGAGCAGGCGCACATCCTGCGCCCCGGTTATGCCATCGAGTACGATTTCTACGACCCGCGCGGCCTGAAATCGTCGCTTGAGACCCGCGCCATCGACAGCCTGTATTTCGCCGGACAGATCAACGGGACCACCGGCTACGAGGAAGCGGCCGCGCAGGGCTTGCTCGCAGGCGCCAACGCGGCCCTCAAGGTGCAAGGACGCTCCGCCTGGTGTCCCGCGCGCAGCCAGGCTTACCTTGGTGTGCTCGTCGATGACCTGATCACCCGCGGCGTGACCGAACCCTACCGCATGTTCACCAGCCGGGCCGAGTTCCGCCTCTCTCTGCGTGAGGACAACGCCGACGCGCGCCTGACCGAAACGGGCCGTGCCATCGGTCTGGTGGGAGACACCCAATGGGACTTCTACTGCCGCAAGCGCGATGCGGTGGCCAAGGAAACCGAGCGCCTGAAGTCCTTGTGGGTGAACCCTCACATCCTCGAAAAGCATGAGGCTGAGCGGGTTATGGGCACGCCTATCGAACGTGAGTACAACCTGCTGGACCTGCTCAAACGCCCATCGGTGAGTTACGATGCTTTGGTCGGCATGGCCATCGGCGCGCCATCTGCGGCGGTCGGCGCGGGCGCATTCGATGCGGACATCGCCGACCAGGTGATCGCCCAGGTGGAAATCCGCGCCAAGTACCAGGGGTATATCGATCGCCAAGCTGATGAGGTGCGGCGCTCCGCCGCCCAGGAGCACACCATTTTGCCGGCCGACCTCGATTATGCGAGCGTGCGCGGCCTTACCCGCGAAGCGCAGGCCAAGCTGACCCAGCACCGCCCTGAAACCCTCGGCCAGGCCTCGCGCATACAGGGCATCACGCCGGCGACGATATCGCTGCTCCTGGTCCACCTGAAGAAAGCCGGCGTCGCGCGGCAGGGCCTGGCTGCATGAGCATCCCGCTCGAGGCTGGTCTGGATGTTCTTGGCATGGCCCTGCCGTGCGATGCGCGCGCCAAACTGGCCGCATACGTCGACCTGCTGGCCAAGTGGAATGCGACATTCAACCTGACCGCGATCCGTGACCGGCAGCAGATGGTGAGCCATCACTTACTCGATTCGCTTAGTGTCGCCAAGTATATCGAACCGGGAACCCTCCTTGACGTGGGTTCGGGCGGAGGCTTGCCTGGAATTCCGCTGGCCATCTGGGCAGAGGCTGCCCTGCCTGGGCTCAAAGTCACGGTGCTCGATTCGAACCACAAGAAAGCAGCCTTCCTCCGCCAGGCGCAGATCGAGCTCAAGCTCGCCAACCTGGCCGTGTGCGGCGAGCGCGTCGAGGCCTGGAAACCGGATGTGCCGTTTGGCCAGATCATCAGCCGGGCGTTTTCCGACCTGTATGAATTTTTTCACCTGACCCGGCATATGGCGGCAAGTGCCGCGCAGAGCCTGCCCCTCGGGACACGCTGGCTGGCCATGAAGGGCGTGCATCCGCACGAGGAAATCGCGCACCTGCCGCCGGAGTGCCGTATGGAGCAGGTTTACAAGCTCAAGGTGCCCGGCCTGGATGCCGAACGCCACCTAGTCGTGCTGCGGGCCGCAGGTGCTTGAGCGACCGCGTCGAATCGCTCTAATCCTGGCCGCGGGTGCCGCGTTGCTGGGCCCCGCCGCCGCTATCGCGTCCGGGACCGAACCTGCGCCGCTTGCAACCGTCAAGGCGCTCGATGCCAAGCGCTATCTGGGCACTTGGCACCAGATCGCCTTCATTCCCAATTTCTTCCAGCGCAAGTGCGCGCGCGACACCAGTGCGGAATACTCGGCCGGCGCCGGCGATGAGATCATCGTCAAGAACCGCTGCATCAACGCCGACGGCGGCGTGGAAGCCGTGACCGGCGTGGCGCGCCGCGTCGACGCCGCCGATCCCACCCGGTTGAAGGTGCGTTTCGCGCCGGCGTGGCTGGCCTGGTTGCCGGTGGTGTGGGGAGACTACTGGGTCATCGGCCTGGCCGACGACTATCGCTATGCGGTCGTGGGTGAGCCGAGCCGGGAGTATCTCTGGATCCTGGCGCGCTCGACCCGGCTGTCGGCCCAGGACCGGGCCGCCATAGACAACCTGCTGCGCGCTGCCGGTTACGACCCGGCGCGCCTGGTGGAATCACCGCAATCGCGCTGACAAGGCAATGAGACCAAGCATATTCGCAGTGGCCAACCAGAAGGGCGGCGTCGGCAAGACCACCACCTCGGTCAATCTGGCCGCATCGCTGGCCCTGTCGGGCCAGCGCACGCTGCTGGTCGATCTCGACCCGCAGGGCAATGCCCCCCTGGGATTCGGCCTGGACACACGCTC
>CANGUJ010000041.1 GCA_947456845.1 Burkholderiales bacterium
CCGGGCCAGCCCACGCGCTGCAGGAGCATGGCCTGACGCGCCTCGCCGAGCAGGTGATTGCCGTCACCGCTGGCGGAGCCGTCCACGCCGATGCCGACCCGCACGCCGGCGGCCTGCAGGGGCGGGATCGGCGCGATACCCGAGGCCAGGATCATGTTGCTGTTGGGGCAATGGCAGACGCCGCTGCGGGTCGCGCCCAGCAGCGCGATTTCTTCGGGGTGCGGGTGCACCATGTGGGCGAACCAGACATCCGGGCCCAACCAGTCCAGGGTCTGCGCGTAGGCGACGGGGCGCATGCCGAAGCGCGCGACGCAATAACGCTCTTCATCCAGCGTCTCCGCCAGATGGGTGTGCAGGTGCACGCCGGCATGGCTGCGCGCCAGTGCGGCGGATTGGCGCATCAGGTCGGCGCTGACGGAAAACGGCGAACAGGGCGCAAGCGCGATGCGGGTCATCGCCAAGCGCCCGGCATCATGATGGGTTTCGATCAGGCGCTGGCTGTCGGCCAGGATCGCCGCTTCGCTCTCGCAAACCCGGTCGGGGGGCAGCCCGCCCTGCGATTGGCCCACGCTCATGCTGCCACGGGTGGCATGGAAGCGTATGCCCATTTCACGCGCCGCGTCGATGCTGTCGTCGAGCCGCGCGCCGTTCGGCAAAATGTACAGGTGGTCGGCGACGGTGGTCGCCCCGGACAGCATCAACTCGGCCAGCGCGATCTGCGTGCTGGTGCGGATGGCATCCGGATCGAGTTCCGCCCACACCGGGTACAGCGCCTTGAGCCAGTCGAACAGCACCATGCCCGGTGCGGTGCCGATGGCGCGGGTGAGGGTCTGGAACATGTGGTGATGGCAGTTCACCATGCCGGGCATGACCACGCATCCGCTGGCATCGATGGCGCGCGCCGGCGCCCGCGAGCGGTCTGCGGCAATCCAGGCATGCACCTCGGCACTCGGGCCGACCTTTTCGACGGCGTTGCCGCGCACAAGGACTGCGCCGTCGCGAATCTCGCGGCGCGCTTCATCCATGGTGACCAGCACCTCGGCATGGTCGATCAGGAGAGTGGGCTCTGCCATCGACAAGCCTCAATGCCCAGCAAAGGCGCAAATGATGAAGGGTTCGGTGCCCGCCGCAGCGAGCGCCCGCGAGCCGCCCAATTCGGGCAGGTCGATGATCACCGCCGGCATCACCTCGTCGGCGCCCAGGCGCCTCAACAGCTTGACAGCGGCCTGCATGGTGCCGCCGGTGGCGATGAGATCGTCGATCAGCAGCACCCGGCTGCCCGGATCGAGGGCATCGCTGTGCACCTGGATGGCGGCGCTGCCGTATTCGAGTTCGTATTCCTCGGTGAGGGTTTCGAAGGGCAGCTTGCCCTTCTTGCGGATGGGAACGAAGCCGCGGTTGAGTTCGTAGGCGATCACCGACCCGAGGATGAAGCCGCGCGCGTCGATGCCGGCCACGACATCGACGCGCTCATCCATGAAACGATGCACGAAGATGTCGATGAGGATGCGGAAGGTCTTGGGATCGGACAACAGGGGCGTGATGTCGCGGAACATCACACCGGCCTGCGGCCAGTCCGGCACCGTACGGATGCGGTTGCGGATATAATCCGAGAGCGGCAGGTTGTCAGCCATGGGTGGAACCACAACGGGAACGGTCGGCGGCCGCGGCGCGGTCATGCATCGCGGTCTGGCGACGCCAGCGGGCGGTCCGAGCGTCGTTTTCTCGCATTCTCGGTCCGGACGGAGGCGGCGTGGTGTCGGCGCTCAGCGCGGCAATGCGGATGCGCCCATCAGGAATTCGTCGACCGCGCGCGCGCACTGGCGCCCCTCGCGGATCGCCCACACCACCAGGGACTGGCCGCGCCGCATGTCGCCGGCGGCGAACACCTTGGCGACGTTGGTCCTGTAGGCGTTGTCGCCTTCGGTCGCGGCCTTGGCGTTGCTGCGCGCGTCCTTTTCCACGCCGAACGCGTCGACCACGTTCTGCGCCGGCGATACGAAGCCCATGGCCAGCAGCACCAGGTCGGCCTTCATTTCGAACTCAGAACCCGGCACTTCCGCCATCTTGCCGTCCTTCCACTCGAGGCGGCAGGCGATCAACTTCTCCACCTTGCCGTCCTTGCCCTCGAAGCGCTTGGTGGCCACGCTCCAGTCGCGCTCGCAGCCTTCCTCATGGCTCGACGAGGTGCGCAGCTTGGTGGGCCAATACGGCCAGACCAGCGGCTTGTTCTCGGTTTCCGGCGGTTGTGGCAGCAGTTCGAACTGCGCGACCGACGCCGCGCCGTGACGGTTGGAGGTGCCGACGCAGTCCGAGCCGGTATCGCCGCCGCCGATGACCACCACATGCTTGCCGGTGGCTTTCAATTGGTCCTTGAGCGCATCGCCGGCGTTGACGCGGTTTTGCTGCGGCAGGAATTCCATGGCGAAATGGATGCCGGCCAGTTCCCGCCCGGGCACCGGCAGGTCGCGCGGCTGCTCCGCACCGCCCGAGATGACCACCGCGTCAAAATCGGCCAACAATCGGCCGGGCGCGACGGTTTCCCTGGCCAGGTTGGTGATGCGCGGATCGATGGGCTGATCGCCGATGAACACACCGGTGCGGAAGGTGACGCCTTCGGCCTTCATCTGCTCGACGCGGCGATCGATCAGGTGTTTCTCCATCTTGAAATCGGGGATCCCGTAGCGCAAGAGGCCGCCGATGCGGTCGTTCTTCTCGAACAGCGTGACATCGTGGCCGGCGCGTGCCAGCTGCTGGGCCGCGGCCAGACCGGCCGGCCCGGAGCCGACGACGGCAACCTTCTTGCCGGTCTTGACGGCCGGCGGTTGCGGCAGCACCCAGCCGTTCTCCCAGCCCGTGTCGATGATGAAATGCTCGATCGACTTGATGCCCACCGCGTCATCGTTGATGTTCAGGGTACAGGCGGCTTCACACGGGGCCGGGCAGATGCGCCCGGTGAATTCGGGGAAGTTGTTGGTCGAATGCAGGACCTCGAGCGCCTCGCGGTAGTTGCCGTGGTAGACGAGGTCGTTCCAGTCGGGAATGATGTTGTTGACCGGGCAGCCGTTGTTGCAGAACGGAATGCCGCAATCCATGCAGCGCGCGCCCTGCTTTTGCGCCGCCTCGTCGGTCAGGCGCATGACGAACTCGCGGTAATGCTTTTTGCGCGCCTGCGGCTCTTCGTACTGCTCCTCCTCGCGTTCGAGTTCGAGGAATCCGGTGACTTTTCCCATCTGCTACCTCACTGCGATGTTTGTCGTTTCATGGCCGGCGCGGCCGGCCGTTCGGCCTCAGGCGGCGACTTTTTCCGCGGCGGACGCGGGCTGGGCAGCGACCCATAGCTCGCCGAGCGCGCGTTTGTATTCCGTGGGGAACACCTTGATGAACCGGGTGCGCTCGGTACTCCAATCGTCCAGGATGTTGCGCGCGCGGGTGGAGCCGGTGTACTTGAAGTGCCGCTCGACGAGCCGCTTGAGGATGATTTCGTCGGTTTCGCGCGTGCCGTTGCGGCGCTCGCTGTGCCAGCCTTGCTGCGGGGTCTTCTCTTGCTCCGCCGCCGCCGCCACGCCTTCGAGGACGCACATCGACGTGTTGCATTTCCTGGCGAAATCGCCATCCGGGTCGTACACGTAGGCGATGCCCCCGGACATGCCGGCGGCGAAGTTGCGGCCCGTCGCGCCGAGAACCACCACGGTGCCTCCGGTCATGTATTCGCAGCCGTGGTCGCCAGTGCCTTCAACCACGGCGACGGCCCCCGAGTTGCGCACGGCGAAGCGCTCGCCGGCGACGCCGTTGAAATACGCCTCGCCGGCAATGGCCCCATATAGCACTGTGTTGCCGATGATGATGTTGTCGACCGCCCGGCCGCGGAACTCGGTGTTGGGGCGCACGATGATGCGCCCGCCTGACAGCCCCTTGCCCACATAGTCGTTGGCTTCGCCCACCAGGTCGAGGGTGATGCCGTGCGCGAGGAAGGCACCCGCCGACTGGCCTGCGGTGCCTTGCAGCTGGATATGGATGGTGTCGTCCGGCAGGCCTTCATGACCGTAGCGGCGGGCGACTTCGCCGGAGAGCATCGCTCCGATGGTTCGATTCAGGTTCTTAGCGGGCTGGATGAACTGCACCTTCTCGCCCTTCTCTAGCGCGGGCATGGCCATGGCGATGAGCTTGTGGTCGAGCGCCTTGGCCAGGCCATGGTCCTGCTCCTCGACCTGGCGCCGCGGCACGTCGGCCGGGACGTCCGGCTGGTAGAAGATACGCGTGAAATCCAGGCCGGCGGCCTTCCAGTGGTGGATGGCCTTGGCACGGTCGAGCAGGTCGGAACGCCCGATCAGGTCGTCGAATTTGCGGATGCCGAGCTGGGCCATGATCTGGCGCGCCTCCTCGGCGACGAAGAAGAAATAGTTGACCACATGCTCGGGCTTGCCGGCAAACCTGGCGCGCAACACCGGGTCCTGGGTGGCCACGCCGACCGGGCAGGTATTGAGATGGCACTTGCGCATCATGATGCAGCCGGTGGTGACCAGCGGCGCCGTGGCAAAGCCCATTTCGTCGGCGCCCAGCATGGCGGCGATGACTACGTCGCGGCCGGTCTTCATCTGGCCATCGGCCTGGACGCGGATCCGGCTGCGCAGGCGGTTGAGCACCAGGGTCTGCTGGGTTTCGGCCAGACCCAGTTCCCAGGGCGTGCCCGCGTGCTTGATCGAGGAGAGCGGCGACGCGCCGGTGCCCCCGTCGTGCCCGGCGATGACCACATGGTCGGCCTTGGCCTTGGAGACCCCTGCGGCGACGGTGCCGACACCGACTTCGGATACCAGCTTGACCGAGATGGCGGCGCGCGGGTTGGCGTTCTTGAGGTCGTGGATGAGCTGGGCGAGATCCTCGATGGAATAGATGTCGTGGTGCGGCGGCGGCGAGATCAGCCCGACACCGGGCACCGAGAAGCGCAGTTTGGCGATGTACTCGCTGACCTTGTGGCCGGGCAACTGGCCGCCTTCGCCGGGTTTCGCTCCCTGCGCCATCTTGATCTGGATCTGGTCGGCGGAGATCAGGTATTCGGCGGTGACGCCGAAGCGGCCGGACGCGACCTGCTTGATCTTCGAGCGTAGCGAGTCCCCCGCCTGCAGGGGGATGTTGGCGACCACGTTCTCGCTGCCGAGCACGGACGCGAGCGTCTCCCCCGCCTTGAGCTTGATTCCCTTCAGGTCGTTGCGGTAGCGCAGTTCGTCCTCGCCACCTTCGCCGGTGTTGGATTTGCCGCCGATACGGTTCATCGCGGCGGCAAGGGTGGCGTGCGCTTCCGTGGAAATGGAGCCCAGCGACATGGCACCGGTGGCGAAACGCTTGACGATTTCCTTGGCGGGTTCGACCTCCTCGAGCGGGATCGCCTTGGCCGGATCGATGCGGAACTCGAACAGCCCGCGCAGGGTCATGTGGCGCCTGGACTGGTCGTTGATAATCTGGGCGTACTCCTTGTAGGACGCGAAGTTGTTGGCGCGGGCCGAGTGCTGCAGCTTGGCGATGGCGTCGGGGGTCCACATGTGCTCTTCGCCGCGGATGCGGAAGGCGTACTCGCCGCCGGCATCGAGCATGTGCGCGAGTACCGGGTCGGACCCGAAGGCTTGCCGGTGCAGGCGCACCGCCTCCTCGGCCACTTCGAATACGCCGATGCCCTCGACGTTGGAGGCGGTGCCCCGGAAGTACTTGTCGACCAGCGCGCGCGAGAGTCCGATGGCCTCGAAAATCTGCGCGCCGCAATAACTCATGTAGGTAGAGATCCCCATCTTGGAGAACACCTTCATGAGGCCCTTGCCGACCGCCTTCTGGTAGTTGTAGATCGCCTTTTCCGGCGACAGCGCGCCGGACAGGCCTTGCGCCATGCCGGCCAGGGTTTCCATCGCCAGGTAGGGATGAATCGCCTCGGCGCCGTAGCCGGCGAGCAGGGCAAAGTGATGAACCTCGCGCGCGGAGCCGGTCTCGACCACCAGTCCGGTGGTGGTGCGCAGCCCTTTCTGCACGAGGTGGTGATGGATTGCGCTGGTGGCGAGCAGCGCGGGGATGGGTACGCAGGTACCGTCCACCTTGCGGTCGGAGACGATCAGGATGTTGTGCCCCGTCTTGAGCGCGTCGACGGCTTCCGCGCACAGGGAGGCCAGGCGCGCCTCGATGCCATCCTTACCCCAGGCAACCGGATAGCAGATGTCGAGTTCATAGGACTTGAACTTGCCGCCGGTATGTTTTTCGATCTCGCGGATCTTCGCCATTTCGTGGAAGTCGAGCACGGGCTGGGCGACTTCGAGGCGCATCGGCGGGTTGATATTGTCCTTGTCGAGCAGGTTGGGCCGCGGCCCGACGAAGGTAACGAGCGACATCACCATTTGCTCGCGGATCGGGTCGATCGGCGGATTGGTCACCTGGGCGAACAGCTGCTTGAAGTAGTTGTACAGCGGCTTCAACTTGTTTGACATCACCGCCAGGGGCGAGTCATTGCCCATGGAGCCGATCGCCTCTTCGGCTGCGACCGCCATCGGACTCATCAGGAATTTAAGGTCTTCCTGCGTGTAGCCGAACACCTGCTGGCGGTCGAGCAACGGCACGGTCGCCGGCGGAATGTCGACGCGGGTGGCGACGTCGTCGAGACGTACGCGCACGCTGTCGATCCAGGACTTGTAGGGTTTGGCGTTGGCGTAGGTGTCCTTGAGTTCCTTGTCGTCGATGATGCGACCCTGCTCCAGGTCGATCAGAAACATCTTGCCGGGCTGCAGGCGCCACTTCTTGATGATCTTCGATTCCGCAATCGGCAGCACGCCTACCTCGGAGGCCATGACGACGAGGTCATCGTCGGTGACGATGTAGCGGGCCGGACGCAGGCCATTGCGGTCCAGGGTGCCGCCGATGTGGCGCCCGTCGGTGAAGGCCATCGCGGCGGGGCCGTCCCACGGCTCCATCATCGCAGCGTGGTACTCGTAGAAGGCCCTCCGGTTGTCGTCCATGAGGGTGTGCTGCTCCCAGGCCTCCGGGATCATCATCATCATCGCCTGGGCCAGCGGATAGCCCGCCATGACGAGCAGTTCGAGCGCGTTGTCGAAGCAGGCGGTATCGCTTTGGCCTTCGTAGATGAGCGGGAAAAGCTTCTTGAGGTCGTCGCCCAGGACGCTGGATTTCATGACGCCTTCGCGCGCGCGCATCCAGTTGAAGTTGCCCTTTACGGTGTTGATTTCGCCGTTGTGCGCGATCATCCGGTACGGATGCGCCAGCGGCCATTCCGGGAAGGTGTTGGTGGAGAAGCGTTGATGCACCAGCGCCAGCGCGGAGATGCAGCGGGAATCCTGCAGGTCTTTGTAATAGACACCCACCTGGTCGGCCAGCAGCAGACCCTTGTAGACCACCGTGCGTGCCGACATCGACGGCACGAAGAACTCCTTGCTGTGGCTCAGATGCAGCGCCTGGATGGCGTGCCCGCTTGATTTGCGGATGACGTACAGCTTGCGCTCGAGCGCGTCGGTCACCATGATGTCGGGGCCGCGGCCGATGAAGATCTGGCGGATCACCGGTTCCTTGGCGCGCACGGTAGGCGACATCGGCATCTCCGTGTCGATGGGCACATTGCGCCAGCCCAGCACCACCTGCCCTTCGGCGCGCACCGCGCGTTCGATCTCCTGCTCGCAGGCGAGGCGCGAGGCGTTTTCCTTTGGCAGGAACACCATGCCGACACCGTATTCGCCCGGAGGCGGCAGCTGGACGCCGGCGCGCGCGAGTTCCTCGCGGTAGAACTGGTCGGGAATCTGGATCAGGATACCGGCGCCGTCGCCCATCAGCGCGTCCGCGCCGACCGCACCACGGTGGTCCAGGTTCTTGAGGATCAACAGGCCCTGCTCCACGATGCCGTGGGAACGCTTGCCCTTGATGTGCGCAACGAAGCCGACGCCACAGGCGTCATGCTCATTGGCGGGATCGTAGAGCCCCTGGGCGAGCGGCGCGGAGATGAGCGAATCCATGGCATTCCTTTTGCTGCAACGAGCACCGTGCAGCGCACAAAATTTTGGACTGCGGATAATACGCCCTGACTGCTGCGCCTTCAAGTAAAAAAAATGGGGTCTGACCCCATTTAAGTTAGTTCTTTGCGCCTCGGGAAATTAATTGGGGACAGATATAGATTGCTTGCGCCGCCCCTTGGCCATGGGCGTTGCGCGGCGTGGAAAGTTCTTGCCGGCCAGGCTGCCGCCAGTGCCGCCAAGCGCCCAGCCACGCAGGGTGGCATCTGTCACTTCCGAGAGCTTTTCCTTAGGTAAACCTGCCTCGACAATGTCCCGATAAGCAGCTTCGCGCGCGAACGGGGTGTTGCCAAGCGCCCAGAATAGCGAATGCTCACGCACCAATGGGTCTTGGCGTTGGCCAACGTTGTGAAGATAACTCGACCACGGATACTCGCCGGGCACAGCCGCCAGCCCTGCCCTGACGGGATTAAGTTCGATATAGGCCATGCAGACGAAAAGGTAGCGCTCACTATCGATCACTGTCCCCTTGAATCGCCCCTCCCACAGCGTCCCGCTGCGCTTATAGCGGTCGTTGAAGTAACGCACATAAGCGCGCCCCACGCCTTGCATCATCGTTGACATTCCGCGCGCCTCTCCTGGGGTAACCAGCAGGTGAAAATGGTTTCCCATCAATACGTAGGCATGTATGTCCACATGCTGAGCGCGGGAATGCTCTCGCAAGAGTTGTAGCATCCGCTCGAAATCCGCGGCGTCGCAAAAGATAGTCTGGCGGTTCGTGCCGCGCTGGATCAGATGGTGTGGCTGGCCAGCTACGGCCAGTCGGGGAAGTCTGGCCACGCAAAACTCCGACGTCTTAAATGGGGTCAGACCCCATTTAATCAGATATCTTCGATGGCGAACAGCCGGCGATGTTCCCGCATTGCATAGCGGTCGGTCATGCCGGAAATGTAGTCTGCGACGGCGCGCGCACGATCGACGTCGGCCTTTGCCTGGTATTGGGGCGGCAACAGACGCGGATCGCCCATGAATGCGGCGAAAAGGTCTGCAACGACCCGTCGCCCTTTGGCGCTCATCCGCTGAACTCGGTAATGCTGGTAGAGGTTGTCGCGCAGAAAGCGCTTCAGGACCAGCGATTCATGGCTCACCGAGTCACTGTGCGCGACGAGCGCCGGGGCCTGCCGCACGTCATCGATATGCCGCGGTCCGACACTCGCCAGCGCTGCCGCGGTGGTGCCTACCAGGTCGCTGACCAGGGTGTTGATCATGCGGCGGATGGTTTCGTTGACACGGCGGCGCTCCCCGGCCGCTGGAAACAGCGTGCAGGCCTCGTCGAAATGGCGCTTGAACAGCGGTACTTGCTCCAGTTGATCGACGGAAATCAGGCCGGAACGCAGGCCGTCATCGATGTCATGGTTGTTGTAGGCGATCTCATCGGCGAGATTGGTGATCTGCGCCTCCAGGGATGGCTGGGTGCCGTCGATGAACCGGCGCCCGACCTCGCCCAGCGTAACCGCGATATCCGGCTGGCAGTGCTTGAGGATGCCTTCGCGCGTCTCGAAGGTGAGGTTCAGTCCGTCGAAGGCGCCATAGCGTTCCTCCAGGATATCGACCACCCGCAGGCTTTGCAGGTTGTGCTCGAACCCGCCGTAGCCGCGCATGCATTCGTTGAGGGCGTCCTGCCCCGCATGGCCGAAGGGCGTGTGCCCAAGGTCATGCGCCAGGGCAATCGCCTCCGCCAGATCTTCATCCAGATCCAGCCTGCGGGCGATCGACCGGGTCAGCTGGGCGACCTCGATGGAGTGCGTGAGCCGGGTACGGAACAGGTCGCCCTCGTGATTGACGAACACCTGGGTCTTGTACTCCAATCTGCGGAAGGCGCTTGAGTGGATGACCCGGTCGCGGTCACGCTGGAACTCGGAACGCCCTTCAGCCAGTGGCTCGGGATGCCGACGTCCGGCGCTGGCGGCCGAATCGACGGCATAGGGGGCGAGGCGCCGCATCCGGTTCCTAAGCCCTGGTCAGGCGAACGAGCAAGGCGCTGACCGTGTCGTCAGGCACCGCGTCGAGACAGGCCTCACCCAGGCGCTTCAAGAGCACATAGCGTATCGCGCCGCCCTGCGCCTTCTTGTCCACGCGCATGAGTTCGAGGTAGCGGGCCGCGCCCAGATCAGGCGCGCGCGCAGGCAATCCGGCGCGTGTGACCAGGTCCCGAACCCGCCGTGCCTCGGCGGGTTGCAGCAGGCCCATGCTCACCGACAGTTCAGCGGCCAGCACCATGCCTGCGGCAACCGCTTCGCCATGCAGCCACTGGCCATACCCGAGCCCTGCCTCGATGGCGTGCCCGAATGTGTGCCCGAGGTTGAGCCATGCGCGCACACCGGACTCGCGCTCGTCCTGGGCGACGATTTCAGCCTTGATTTCGCAGGAACGGCGAATTGCATGGGCAAGCGCCCTCGGTTCGCGCCGCATTAGCGCGTCTAGATGGTTTTCCAGCCACTCCAGGAACACGGCATCGTAAATGAACCCGTACTTCACGACCTCCGCTACCCCGGCGCGGAATTCGCGCTCGGGAAGGGTGGCCAGTGTATCGGTATCGGCGAGAACGAGGACCGGCTGATAAAAGGCGCCGATCATGTTTTTGCCCAGCGGATGATTGATGGCGGTCTTTCCACCCACCGAGGAGTCCACCTGCGCCAGCAGCGTGGTCGGCACCTGGATGAAGGGTATACCCCGCTGGTAGGTCGCCGCCGCAAAGCCGGTGATGTCGCCAACCACGCCGCCCCCGAGGGCGATCAGCGTGGTCCCCCGATCGCAGCGCTCCGCGAGCAAGGCGTTGTAGACGAGGTTGAGCGTCTCCCAGGTCGTGGCCGCCTCGCCGTCAGGGAGAAGAATCTCGATGGCCGGGACCCGCGCGTGCTGGAGCGTTGCGCGCAGGCGCGCAAGAAGGAGCGGGGCAATGCGATCGCTGGTGACAATCGCCGCCCGGCCTTTGACGGTCGCCGCGAAATGGGCAGGCTCGTCAATGAGCGCAGCGCCGATCCTGATCGGGTAGGAGCGCTCGGCGAGCGCTACGCGCAATTCATCCATGTGTTCCGAATCTGCTGCTCGAGCTTGCCAGCCAGTAGGTGCGGGCTCTGGCGCCCGGTGTCCATGATGAGGTGCGCGGTTTCGCGGTAGAGCGGGTCTCGGTCTTCATGCAACTGGCGCAGCCGCGCCTCGGGGTCGGCGGTGCGCAGCAATGGCCGGTTGCGGTCCTGCTGGGTGCGTTGCCACAGGTCGGGCGGCTGGGCGCGCAGGTAGATCACGTAGCCGGTCGATCGCAACGCCGCGCGGTTGGCGGGATCGAGCACGGCGCCGCCGCCGGTCGCCAGGACGATGCCGCTGCGCTGCGTCAGCTCGGCGATGACCTGCGACTCGCGCTGCCGGAATCCTGCCTCACCCTCGATTTCGAATATCACCGGCACTTTGACGCCGGTCCGCGCTTCGATTTCATGGTCGGAATCGAAAAACGGACGCCCGAAATGGCGTGCCAGGAGCCGCCCGATGGTCGTCTTGCCCGCCCCCATCAGGCCGATCAGGTACAGATTTTGAGATTCGAAGTCCACAAGGCGGGATTGTAGCGTGGCGGTTTCCGCGGTCCGGGCAAAAAAAAGCCGGGCATTGCGCCCGGCTTCACAGAGGGCCGGTCGTCAGCGCACGGTGAGGCGGTCACTGACCACGCGCGGCGTGATGAAAACCAGCAATTCGGTCTTGTCATTCTGGCGCTGGGTATTGCGGAACAGGTTGCCGAACACGGGCAGGTCGCCGAAGAACGGCACCTTGGTGAGGGAGTCCCGCTCATTTTGCGTGTAGATGCCGCCGATGACCACCGTGCCGCCGTTGTCGACCAGTACCTGGGTCTTGACGTTCTTGGTGTCGATCGCGAAACCGGCGGTTGTGATCTGCCCCACCGAGTCCTTGTTGACCTGCACGTCCATGATGATGTTGCCTTCCGGGGTTATCTGGGGCTTGACCTTGAGGCTCAGGTTGGCCTTGCGGAAGGTCACCGATGTCGCGCCGCTGCTGGTGGCCTGCTGATACGGCAATTCGGTGCCCTGCTCGATTGTCGCTTCGATCTGGTCGGCAGTGAGAACCCGCGGCGCCGAAATGATCTTGCCCTTGCCCTCGGCCTCGAGCGCCGAAATCTCGAGGTTGATGAATCTCGAAAGACTGTTTGTGAACAGGGAGACTGCGAGGGTGCCGGCATTGATACCGTTGATACCTTGCGCCGGCATGCTGACGTTTTGTGTGTTGGGTATGAATCTGGTGCCGGTGACGGCCGCCTGCCCACTCTGCTCACCAACACCCAGGTAGTTCCCGGACATGCCAAAGCGCAGACCGGTATTACCCCCGATGGGCGCCCCCGGACGCAGCGCAGTGTTGTTCAGGAAGGCGAAGTCCCCAGTCCCGAGCCGGGCGCCAAGGTTCTTGCTGAACGTATCCGACGCCTCGACGATGCGCGCCTCGATGAGAACCTGGCGAACCGGAACATCGACTTTCGACACCAACTTCCGCACCTCGTCAAGACGACTCGAAACATCCTGTATGAAGAGCTGGTTGGTACGCGGATCCCACACCGCGCTGCCGCGCTTGGAAAGGATTCGCTGCTTGTCGTCAGTGAGGATTTTCGAAAATGCGTCCGCCTTGGCATAGTTCAGCTGGAAACTTTCTGTACGCAAAGGCTCCAGGTCGCTGATTTGTGCCTTGGCCTCGAGCTCAAGCTTTTCCTTGGTTGCCAACTCGTCCCGCGGCGCGATCCAGATGACGTTACCGTTCTTGCGCATGTCGAGCCCGCGGGTCTGCAGGATGATGTCAAGGGCCTGGTCCCAGGGCACGTCCTTGAGCCGCAAGGTCAGGTTGCCGCCGACGGTATCGCTGGTAATGATGTTGAGGTTGGTGAAATCCGCGATCACCTGCAGTACCGCGCGGACTTCGATATTCTGGAAGTTCAGCGACAGCTTTTCGCCGTTGTAGCCGCCGCGTGTGCCCTGCACCAGCTTGTTCGGGTCCTCCTTGATAGGCTTGACCTCGACCACGAACTGGGTGTCGGACTGGTAGGCGTTGTGCTCCCAGAGACCTTTGGGCTCGATCACCATGCGTACATTGTCGCCCTGCACGAACGTGTTGATGGTCTGGACGGGCGTTGCGAAATCCCCCACATCGAGACGACGGCGCAGGTTGTCGGGCAACTGGCTTTTCTGGAAATCCACGACCAAGGTCTGGCCCTGTTGGCGGATGTCCACTCCCGTATTGCTGTTGGCAAGTTCGACGACGACGCGGCCCGAGCCGTCAGGGGCACGACGAAAATCGATGTCCCGCAGGGCGGAGCGGGCGTCGGATGCCCTGGGCGCGGCGAACGTCGTAGCCGCCATGGGGGCCGGCCCGCTGGCCGCGGCGGTAGGCGTTATCGTGACCAGCACGGATTTGCCGTCCACCCTGGTATCGTAGGTCACGGCGCTCTTCAGATTGAGCACCAGGCGCGAGCGGTCACCGACCTGAACCACGTTGAGACTGCGCAATTCGCCCTGCCCGATATCCTGGCTGTTGCGACCCAGCGCATTGACGGTATTGGGGAAATCAAGCGCCACCCGAGGTGGATTGGCGACCAGAAACCCTGCGGGCGGATTGCTGGGCGCTTCCTTGAGATTGATCTTGAGGATGACCGACGCGGCCTGCTGCGACACGTTCAGCGACTCGATCGCATTCTGGGCATGGGCTACCAGTGCGGCGACAGCAAGGCCCAGGGCGGTAAGCAGGCGCCAGCCTGTGGTTGAGCGTCCGTGCATCATTTCTTATCCTCCTGAAGAACCAAGGTGCTGTCGCGATAGACGTACTCGCCGCTGCCGTCCTCGATCATTTCCTGCACCATGACCTCGGTCTCGGTAATCTTGGTGATCTTGCCGTAATTCTGCCCAATGTAGTTGCCGACCTTCACGCGATGAAGGCTGGAATCAGCCTTGATAATGGCGTACGAAACGCCCTTTTGCTGCATTGCCCCGACCATGCGCAGATTTTCGATGGAGAAGGCCTCGAGAACCTCTTTCGGCCTGCTCAGGTCCGGTCGCGGGCCACCCGCATTCTTGGAGCCGGGCTGTTTGCCGGCATCAGCCATGGCCGTGACCTTGGTCGCGTTGAATGGATCAACCAGCTTGTCGGATTCATACTTGAAAGGCTCATATTTCTTCGGCTCGTCGATCTTCTCGACCTTTCCGCGCATGTCCTTCGAGGCCTCCGCCATCCACTTCTTGATGTCCTCGTTCTCGCCACTGCCGCACCCGGCAATCAGCAGGGGGACGACAAGCCATGCTTTCCTGATCATTTTCTCGCACCTCCAGCCGGTGCCTTTGCCTTCCGCTGGGCAGCAATTTCGTCGGCATCCAGGTACCGGAACGTCTTCGCAACCGTATCCATCGCCAACGATGTGCTGTTGGGCATGGTGGAAATGGAGATGTCGTTCAGGGTAACGATGCGGCTGAGATTCGCGATGTCACTGGCGAACGCGCCGAGGTCATGGTAACTGCCGGTAACGCGAACGGAAATCGGCTGCTCTGCGTAATACTCCCTGACGTTTACTGTCGCGGGCCGGAACAGATCGAATTGAAGCCCGCGCCCCAGTCCGGCCTGATTGATGTCGGTGAGGAGCGCGTCCATTTCCGCTTTGCTGGGAAGCTGCTTCTCCAGGGTCGACACATACTGGCCGACCTGGATCAACTGCTTCTTGAGTTCAGGAAGATTGACAGCCTTCTGTTTCTTGACCTTGTATTCTTCCTTGAGCTTGACCTCCTTCTTTTGCGCCTCCTCAAGTTCCTGGTTGAGCCCATCCCAGTAAAAATACCATCCCGCCACCACTACCGCGACCAGCAGGAGGATGAGCGTGACGATCTTGGGACCGGGCGGCGTGTTGCCGATGTCCTTCCAATTGACGTTCTTGAACTGATCCGCAATGTTCATCGTGTGGCTCCTCTGCGTCCGGTTCAGGCTTTGCCTGCGCCAGCGGCGGGCGCGGGTGCGACGGGCGGCGGCGCGCCACCAGCCGCACCCGGAAGCG